>NZ_JAMYQL010000040.1:0-43919 GCF_040320865.1 Mesorhizobium sp. M0598
CCGTGTTGTGGGCCGCTTTTTTCTTAACCCCCACCCGGCCACTCCCCCCCCCGCGGGCGGCCCCCCCCCCCCCCCCGCCCCGGCCCCGGGCCCCCGCCCCGGCCCCCCCACCGCCGATGACCAGGGTCAGTGCCCCGACAGCGCGGTCAGGCAAAGCTGTCGCGCAGGCTGGTCGCCGTGCCCGTGAAGCGTCCGCGCACCACGCCGACGACCGCGCCGAGCACCAGCCAGAACACCAGATTGGTCAGCGTCACCGCCACCACGAACTGATGATGCAGACCTTCCGGGATCGCCGTATCGAAACTATCGGGCTGCGGCGCGCCGACGATATGCGGCGCAACGATCAACGCCACGGCAAGGATCGCCAGCGGCAACGATCTGCGGAAGGCGATAAGGCCGAGCCCGGCGGCGGTCGCCACCACTGTTGCCCACCACCAGATCTGGCGTTGGACAAGGTCGGCCGCCGGCATCGCCGGCAGTTCCGGCGGCAGGCCGAGGCCCGGCGCCAGCGTGAACGTGGCAAAGCCGGCCAGCCCCCAGAACAGGCCCTGGCGCCAATTGCCGATGCCGCCGGCGAATTCCGAAACCGCAACCAGGACCAGCGCAAAGCCGATGCCGGTGACGATATTGGCAACGACGCTGAAGGCAAAGCGTTCGAAACCGTCGGCCGGCGCCCAGCCTTCGTCTTCCGCCGGAGCCATTGCTTTAGCCGGTGCCGGCGCAGCGCTGCTCATAGCCGTCGTGCCTGCGGCGTTTTCGGCCGGTGCCGCAGGTGCCGCGGCATGGTCATGGCCGCCCCCGGCCTGTTCGTAGACTTCCGCCTTTAGGATGAGCGGCACCGTGGCATAGGCTTGCATGCAGGCGAGAGCCACGCCGGCCACAAGCCCTGCGATCGCCGCGATGAACACGACGTTGCGAAACAGTGTCATGATGTCAGCCCCTTGTCAGTGGCAGGGAAAGCCCATCGAATGGCGATAGTCGTGCGCGGCATTGTGGACCGCATCGATATGCGAGAAGCCGACAAAGCCCATGACGAAAATGCCGAGGAATGCAGCAAGCGCCAGCTGCATGAGACGCGACTGCGAGGAGGCGGAAGCGCCGAGCGAAACGGAAGCGGTATTCATGTCTTGTCCTTTCGCCCTCCACCCGAGGGCATAGAAGTCAGTTTCCTGTCGCCGGCAGGTCTCCTGGCTCGCGGATCAGCGCCCTTCCCCACCTTCCCGAAGGCGAACCCTCAGTGGCATATGGAGAGGACTACCGCACACAGTTGCGGGGGCAGCCACGGCATTGGGCAAACAACTTGCCCTCACCGCATTCCCTCTTGGTTCCAAACGGAACCGACGACATCAGCGACTATAGGCAGAATCGCCGCGCCCGGCAAACCAAATTCCGCCGGATCGTGTGGCGAATGCGCCGCCTCGCCAAGCCGGTCGGCCGGCGCCGCGATTGACAATTTTCGCAGCTGGGTGTCGGCTGGCGGATGGGGAGGAAGCCGGCATGCAACCCAGCCCGAATGAGCGCGGTCCCTACAACGGCCTGATGCAGGCCGAGCCGACGCTGCCGTCATCAGCCTATTGGGACATCGCGGCCTATCAGCGCGATCTCGAGGCCATCTGGTATCGCAACTGGCTGCTCGTCTGCCGCGAGGCGAAGCGCTCGCCGAACCGGCCGCGGATATCGACAACATCGTCGCCTTCGGTACCCAGGTGCTGGAGGAGGATGCTGATATCTGCGAGGTCAACCAGATGGGCCTGCGCTCGATGCGCCACAAGGCCGGCGTACTGATGCCCGAGGAATACGACTTGCACCGCTTCCACAACTGGGTGCGCGAGCGCCATGCGGCGCTCGCACATCAAGCGATTTGGGCAGATAGCGCCAGGTGACGAAGCCGCAGGCCGCCGCCAGCAGGCCGAGTGTCGCGAAAACCGCGCCCAGGCCGAAGAACGCCAGCACGCCGGCCAAAGGCTTTCCGGCTCTGGCCTAAAGCAGCTCTGATGCCGACCGGTGCCAACGCGACGCAAGGCCCTGCTTCTTTTGACGGTGGCAACCGTGATAGTCGTCTTGCCGGGGCTGAACCAAGACAGCGAGACCATGAGCATCGACACGCCGAGCGCAGCCGTTCAGGATCAACCGAAGTCGAAGCGCATCGCCGCTATCGACATTGCACGCGGCATCGCTTTGCTTGCCATGGCGAGCTATCATTTCACCTGGGACCTCGAATTCTTCGGCTACACCGATCCCGGCCTCACCGCCTTCGGCGGGTGGAAAATCTACGCGCGCTGCATCGCCTCGAGCTTCCTGTTCCTCGTCGGCATCAGCCTCTATCTCGCCCATGGCAAGAAAATCCGCTGGACCGGCTTCTGGAAGCGCTTCGCCATGGTTGCCGGGGCAGCGCTCGCAATATCGCTGGTCACCCGCATCGCCACGCCCGACGGCTTCATCTTCTTCGGCATATTGCACGAGATCGCGCTCGCCAGCCTGCTCGGCCTGGCGTTCCTGCGCCTCCCGGCGCTACTGACGCTTGCCGTGGCGGCCCTCGCTATTGCCGCGCCTTTCTACTTGCGATCCGAGCTTTTCGATCATCCGGCTTTGTGGTGGGTCGGCCTGTCGGCGACCAACCCGCGCTCCAACGACTACGTTCCACTGCTGCCCTGGTTCGGCGCCGTACTTGCCGGCATCGCGGTTACCAAGCTCGCCGCCACCTCCGGGGCGCTGACGCGGCTGTCGGCCTTGGCGCCCGGCCGCTGGGCAAATCCGCTGGTCTTCATCGGCCGGCACAGCCTTGCCTTCTATCTGATCCATCAGCCGGTGCTGATCGGCTCGGTCTGGCTGTTTTCGCAATTCATGCCGGCGCAGGCCGAAACCAGGGAGGTGCGTTTTCTGAAATCCTGCCAGATATCCTGCGAGCAGGCACGCGACACCGAGTTCTGCTCCAGCTATTGTGCCTGCATGCTGGACACTCTCCAGGGCGAAGCCTCGCTTGACCGGCTCTACAGCAATGACCAGTCCCCGGAGTGGAAGGCGCATATTGGCGAGCTCGCCGGCACCTGCACCGCCCAAACCGAGGCGGCGGAACCGGGAACGCGCTAATCGAGGGAGGACAATAATGAGCGACAGTCACCCGAAACCCGTGCAGCAAAATCCTGGGCAGCCGAAGCTGGGGCACATCCCATGGCCGCCGCTGATCTATATCGCCGCCATCATCGTCAGCGTCGCGCTAGGGCTGTTCTATCCGCTGCCGTGGATCGGCGATCTTCTCGGCGACATCCTGTTCGCCGCCGGCCTTGTGGGGTTGGTGGCGGTTGCCGCGCTCTGGTTCACGGCAATCCGCACCATGATCCGCGCCAAGACGACGCTCAACCCGAACGGCGTGCCTGACCATCTGGTGACTACCGGACCCTTCGCCGTCAGCCGCAACCCGATCTACCTCGCCAACACGCTGCTGCTGGTCAGCCTCGCCTTTGTCACTGGGATCGCCTGGTTCCTGCCGCTGGCGGTCATCGCGGCGTTCCTGACGCAGAAGCTGACGATCGAGAGCGAGGAGAAGGTGCTGACGGCCAAATTCGGCAAGAAATACCGGGACTACGCCAAAAGGGTGCGGCGCTGGATTTGAGCCGGCGCTGACGCCACGCTCATGTCGTGACGCCGAGTTCCACCAGCCGCTCGACGCAGGATTCCTCGGCCTGGTCGAGCTCGGCCAAGGTCTCTTCGAGGTCGCGGCGTTTCTGGCGCAAATCCTCGCGCTTTTCCTCGATGCGCTTGATCATCAATTTGAGTTGGCCGACCTCGCCGGGCGGCTCCCTGTACATCTGGATGATTTCGCGGATCTCGTTGATCGAGAAGCCGAGCCTCTTGCCGCGCATGATCTGGCGGATGAGATGCCGGTCCGACGGACGGAACAGCCGAGTGCGGCCGCGTCTTACTGGCTGCACCAGCCCTTCGTCCTCATAGAAGCGCAACGTCCGCGTCGACACGTCGAATTCGCGGGTCAGCTCCGTGATCGAATAATATTCCCGCATCGTCACTCCAATGCCCCGGCCACGCCGCGAGTTCCAACTGGCCGGCGCCGCCGGCGCCCAGGGCGCGTGCCAGAATCGGCGGACAAGGCACCTTTCAAAGCCTCGCATGGCATTTACGTAAAAGTCAATTGAGGTGACGTTCAGCGCACGCCGAACCACCATGTGGCGAGCCCGAGAAAGGCAAAGAAACCGACGACATCGGTGACCGTGGTGACGAAAACCGCCGAAGCCACAGCCGGATCGATCTTGAAGCGGTCGAGCAGCAGCGGGATAAGGATGCCCGCCAGAGCCGCCACGAACATATTGATGATCATCGCAGCCGCAATGATGCCGCCGAGATTGCGATCGTGGAACCAGGCAGCAGCCACGAGGCCGATCAGGATGGCAAAGATGATGCCGTTGATGAAGCCCACCCCGATTTCGCGGCGGATGATGCGGCCGGCATTGTAGATGTCGAGGTCCCTGGTCGCCAGCGCCCGCACCGTGACCGTCATGGTCTGCGAGCCGGCATTGCCGCCCATGCCGGCGACGATCGGCATCAGCACCGCCAGCGCCACGATATGCTCGATGGTGCGGTCGAACAGGCCGATCACCGAGGCCGCCAGGAAAGCCGTCAAAAGATTGACCAGCAGCCAGGGCACGCGCGAGCGCGAGGTCGAAAAGATGCTGTCCGAGAGTTCTTCGTCGCCGACGCCGCCCATGCGCAGCAGATCTTCCTCGGCCTCCTGCTGGATGACGTCGACGACGTCGTCGATGGTCAGCACGCCGACCAGCCGCTCGTTCTCGTCGACGACGGCGGCGGACAGAAGATCGTATTGTTCGAATTCGCGTGCCGCCTCCTCCTGGTCCATGGTGGCCGGGATGGCATGCCTGGTCTCATGCATGACCTCTTCGACCTTGACCGAGCGCTTGGTACGCAGGATCTGGTCGAGGTCGATGGCGCCGAGCAGCTTGAAGCTCGGATCGATGACGAAGATCTGGCTGAAACGGTCGGGAAGATTGTTGTCCTCGCGCATGTAGTCGATGGTCTGGCCGATCGTCCAGAAGGGCGGCACGGCGACGAACTCCGTCTGCATGCGGCGGCCGGCGGTCTCTTCGGGATAGTCAAGCGAACGCCGCAGCCTGATCCGCTCGGTGAACGGCAGCTGCGACAGGATCTCGTCCTGGTCCTCCTGGTCGAGGTCTTCGAGAATGTAGACCGCGTCGTCGGAATCGAGATCCTGCACCGCCTGGGCGATCTGCGCATTGGGCAGACTGTCGACGATGTCGCGGCGGATCGCCTCGTCAACCTCGGTCAGCGCGGAAAAATCGAAATCCTTGCCCAGCAATTCGACCAGCGCGCGTCGCTGTTCCGGGTGCAGCGCCTCGAGCAGGTGGCCGAGTTCCGACTGATGCAGATCGTCGACTTCGCGCTTCAACGTCAGCGTATCGCGATCGGCGATCGCGGCACCGATCTGGGCGAGGAACGACGACAGGATGACGCCGTCCTCGTCATAGATGTCGGCGCGGCGCTCCTCGGCCGCCCTGGCGCCGGTCATCTGTTCGTCCTGGCCTTCCACCAGCGCCTCCCGCCATCGGATTTCCGGATAAGGTGCCTGTCAGGTCTAGACCATGATCCTGACAATCGGAATCGATTTTGCGAAAGGACCATGCACAACGACAAATTGCTACAGCGCCGTTCGCGCGTCCAAACGACGCGGCGCATACCGGATGGTAGGAGGAGAGGACGTTCTACAAACCTGCGGCGCTGCAAACCTTCGCGGCGGCAGGTAAAGGGCAGCGTATCTCCCCGCCCCGGTCAACCAGATGGGCAGATCGACACTGATTCAAAAACGGCGAGGCCGACGGTGCGACGGCCTCGCTGGATATTGGACTTAACGGCTTCCCGATCAGGCGGCGTGGCGCTTGGCCTCAGCCGCATAGCGGTCCAGGAGACCGCTCCAGCCACCCTCGGATTCGAAGGCCTCGCGCATCGCCTCTGCGGTTTCGCCCATGTTCTCCAGAAGCCTGTGCTCGAGTTCCACACGCGTCGCGTTCTCGCCGAGCGCGACAAAGCGGATCTCGACTTCGGTCAGCAATGCCGGATCGTAGCGCCAGCCGGCTCCAATGCGCCAGGCGAGCGTCAGCCTGGACGGCGGATCCCAGGCGAGAACCTCGCCCCAATCGCATTGTGACCCATCCTCGCCGATCTCGTACCAGCGGCCGCCGGCTTTCGGTTCGATCACCGCGGTCGTCAGGGCGGATTTGCCGATCGAATGCGAAGCCGGCCACCAGCGCCCGAATCCTGTGGTGAACACATCGAATGCCTTGTCGAGCGGCACCTCCACCGTCACCGACTTCCTGACCGGCGCGGGCTTGATCATGGTCGTCATTTCCTCTTCTCCTTGCTGTTGTCGACTTCCCGTTTGAAGGCGTCGAGCGCATCGGCCCACATGCGGTCGAGCCAAGCGCGCATCTCGCCGAGCCCATGCGGGTCGAGATGATAGATGTTGCTGGCACCTTTCGGCTCTGCGCGGACGAGCCGGGCTTCCTTCAAGACCTTGAGGTGCTGCGATACCGCCGGCTGCGAGACCGGAAGCACTCGCGTCAGATCGATGACCGAGCGTGGCCGATCGGCGATGAGCTCGAACACCTTGCGGCGCGTCGGATCGGCCAAGGCTACCATTCCTGCATAATCATAAATCATGACTTATGATAAGCCAAAACTTATGATATGTCAAACAGGGGAGCGGTGACCGGTGTTTAAACACCCGGCCGGCTCAAGGCTCTGGGGCAATTCCTTGACGCGGGGGCATGGACAGCAATGCGGATGCAAGATTGCTCAGGGAATCAATCCACCGCATGCGGGCCAGCCGGCAAATGTCGACCACCGGGGAAAAGTAAACCTGGCGGCAAGGTTTTTACCTTATCGGTGTATGTGTCTCTCCGGCGAAACGTTAAGAACGGGTAAATTGGTTTGGCCCTAACCACGGAAGCCTCTCGCTACAGGCCCTCCGCCATATGGCAATTGCGCCTCTCCTTGTTCATGGCGACATACGTTTTAGGTGCATCTGCACTATATCCAGAAGTATTCTATACGTCAGCCTTAATCTATTCTCACAAGTTTCTTGTTGGCATTCCGGTGTTGTTTATCGGTGGCGTCTGCTGTGCCGCGCTAGTCCATGGCCGGCGGCAACCGGTTCGCTACGCACTGGATTTGGTTCAAGGGCGCTGGCGCGGTTGTCTGCTGGTGCTGCTGTTCTTCTTTGCCAGCTTGACCGCGTTCTCTACCTACAAGATCGCCATCCCGTCAGTCGTCCCATACTATGCCGATAACTGGTTGGCCGATGCTGATGAATGGCTGCACGGGATGCCGCCATGGGAGATCGTCCATAAGCTCGACGGCAACAATTGGTCGTTCGTCGTCTTCAACAGCTACGAAGTCATTTGGTTTTACCAGTGGTTCGGCACCATCCTTTTCGTGTCGCTCTGGTCGGACGAGATTGCCCGCATCCGCTATCTCTGCGCAGCAGCGCTGACGTTGTCCGTCCTCGGAACGGTCTTGGCCCTGGCGCTGGCATCGGTCGGACCGGTTTACTACCACCACTTTGTCGGCGTGGATCGCTTCCACGGATTGAATGCGGCTTTGGACAGGCTGGACCACAGTTACATGGTGCGGAAACCCGCGGCATATCTCCTGATGGCTTACCAGAGCGGCCGGCCAAGTCTTGGCGGCGGCATCTCGGCCATGCCAAGCATGCATGTCGCCTTTGCCGCATTGAACGCCTATTTGCTGTCATCGATCAATCGCTGGCTTGGCGTTCTGGGTTGGACCTTTGCAGCCCTGATCCTGTACGGATCGGTGTTCACTGGCTGGCACTATGCCGTGGACGGCTACGCATCGATCGTTGTTGTATCGGTGATCTGGTGGGCGACCGGACGCCTGGTGCGCGAATAATCATGTGCGCCTATCGATAGATGGCCATGCCCGCCGATGGCCACTTCGCATAAGCCAAACTCGCGACCGCAATCAGGCAAAAAGCACGTGCCCCGACAAGGACGCTCCCTGCCGTGCTCGAATTCAACGGGCAAGAGATTCCGCTTTCGAATTTAATGGTGCGGTCGAGATGCAGCGCCGCAACGCCTCCCGCGTTGATTTTAAAGCATTTTTCTACGACTCCGTGGCGATTTGTATTGAGGGTGGTTCGGCAGCGGCAGAGCATTTAGTTCCAGCCAGCCACCATCGGCAGGCAATTGGCCCCCTTGGCATCGCATCCTCCTCCTGACGAACACCTAGTCTAATACGGTCAACCGTTAGGCGCCGCGCCACGCCGCTCGAGCGCGGTCTTGCGGATGATTTCTGCGATCTCCGGGCTGCTGCTGCACAGCATCTGGAAATCCGCCGAGTGTAGCGACAGGAGTGAGACCACCGTTGTGGCGCTGACAGTCGCCGAGCGCGGTTCGCCGGTGATCAGCGCCATCTCGCCGAAGAAGGCGCCAGGGCCCAGCTCCACCGGGTTCGGCGTCGCGACGCTGACGCGCCCCTCCACGACGAAGAACATCTGATCACCGGTCTCGCCATTGCGGCAGATCACAGCGCCCGCCGGCACGATGCGAGGTCGTAATGCGCGCACGATCTCGACTAGCGTGGCCGGGCCGAGCTTCTGAAACAACGGCACGGCGGCGATCAATTGCCAATTGCGGACGAAATCCTCGCGACGGACTTCTTGATAAAAGCCGGTGGCAAGAATGCCAGCCCAGAGCGCGAAGATGCCGATGCCACTCATCATGACCGCCCCGGCAAGGACGCGGCCGGCGAAGCTTTCCGGAATAGCGTCGCCATAGCCGGTGGTGGACAGCGTGACCACCGCCCACCACATTGCCTGGGGGATGCTGCCGAACTGTTGCGGTTGGACGTCGCGCTCGATGACATAGGCTGCGAGCGCAAAACCGAAAAGAACGATGCCGAAGACCGTGGCGACGCCGATCAGGTTGCGCGCTTCGTTGGTCAGGATTCTGCCCAGCAGCGGGAAGAAAGTTGAATCGCGCAGCGGTTTCAGCAGCCAGACAGCACAGTAGAGGCTCCGGTCGGGCGTGCCGACGAGCAGAAATGCGGCGAGTGGAACCAAAACCGCGAGCACATCAATGGCGATTGCCGGCGTCCTGTCCCGAACGTCTCCCGCCCGGCGCTTGAGCAGTTTCTCGGCCAATTCCAGGAGATAGACGCCCCAAATGACCGCGAGCACGGCAGCCAAAGCCAGTCTGCTTCGTCCGGACAGGTCCGGTGTCGTGAGCGTAGCCACCGCCACAAACCCAGTCGCAGCCAGCACCGCGTTGAGCAGCGCGTAAATTCTTAAGAAAGGCAGTACCGACATTCTATGCCCACGAGCGGATACTACCCTCCAGAATAGGAGCCTTCAAGGCAAGCGCAAAGGTGCTTATTTTCGCTGCGATCGTCGCTGGACCATAGGCCATGAGCCATCCAATCAGGGTCGAGATCGAGCTGCCCCTCGAACCACACCCAGCGCCGGCTCCTCCGGCGCGACGATGAAGCGGAACTGATGCCGGTCGCCGCGGCCGCGCTCGACGAAGGCCTTGCCGTCGGCCTCGTCGTCGAAGGCCGAGTACACCCTGCCCTTTTCGCCGTCCCTGGTCACGCCGTCGCGCTGGAGATAGCGCAGATGCGCATCGACAGCCTTGCTGGTCGTCACAAACTTTTGGCCGCGCCCGGTGGTCCCCTTCCCTCGTCCCGGCAGCTTGACGACGCGCGCCTTCACCACGACGCGGCGGGAACGAAAGCGGACGCCATTGGGATCCTGGCGCCACCCGCCGCCGTCCTTTGGCAACGCTGAGACCACCTTGCCGCCGCGGCCGCGGGCATTGAAGCGGCCATTCCCATTCCCGGCTCCGCTGCTTGCGCCGATGCGATAGGGATTACCGCCCTGCTTGCGGACGGCGATCTCGACCTGGCGCACGAAAGGCAGCGTCCGCAGATTGACCGGCGCGCGCCCATTCCGCGTCCGGCCGATGCGAACTTGGAATCTGTGGCTGTCACCATCTGCCATGACGACAGCATCGGGAGTCGGATTTCGCGCTTCAAGACGGCCGGAGCGCTGAGCATGCTATGGACTGCAATGACTTGCTGTGGCGTAGGATGGCGGATCGCACATCGCTGCGGCACCTAAACTTTCCTGTTCAGATCAGTGGGATAACGGACCAACCAGCACCCTTCGCACCTCGCGCCGTGCCGCTCGGTGTCCGCACGCGCCGGAAAAAACAATGTGCAGACAGACGCTTACGAGCGAAGCGAGGGCGAGCGCCAGCTCGCTTTATCTTGCCGTCCCTCCCGTCCCGCCCCCTCCTGAAACAACCCTCCCACCGCAATTCCCGCAACGCAACAAGCCGAAATGCATTCGACCAGGAATGCCACTGTCAACGTGACGCTGTAGAAGGGCGCTGGACAAACAGGCTATCTGCGGCGGGTCTCGCAGCCGGACACACAAGCTATCCGGCCGAGGCTCGACCGCAGTTAAGTCAACTACGGCAACGTTCGTCGGCGACCGACTGTTGGGCGAATGAATCGCCGCGAACACTGCCTCTGCCGCAACATTCGCGTCAACGGTCGCTACGCATTGCAACGTCATTCCGGATATCGCCCGTGCGCGAAAACCGGCGAATGGAGGGCGCTCGCCTCGCCCGCTCCCTGCCGAGAGCGCGTCGGAATGGAAACCGCACCATTGATCAGCGATGCGCGCAGCTTCCCGGAAACCATGGATCAGCGGATAAGATCGTGCTGCTGGAGCGCGCCCGCCATTCACCATGCGTGGGAGGTTCCGCGCAAATAGCCGACGCCGAATGGGTGAGCCAAGCATGCAGACATCATTGTCATGGTGCTGCGGACGACAGTGCATGCACCCCTATCCTGACGCACAGGCAGTCTGCCGCCGTGCTCGCTTCAAGGGCAAGGCTTCGTCGGCCGACCCGCTTGCCGCAAATTGCGTCGCGATGAGCGTCCGCAGCCATTGGCAAGCGTCCCGCCGCCCTTGACCTTCGCTACGCACGCCAGCCGCCTGACGGGAGATCGGGTCGGAGTGTTTAACCAGCGCCCGAGTTGACGCGAAAGGCTCGCTGAGGCGCAATAGGAGCATCCGATCAGCCTCGCTCGTCGCGCTCCGAGAGCCGGCTCCAGTGCAGGCCCTAAGCACTTTTCTCGGCATCGGATTGGAACAGAGTTGCGCGGATCGGGTTGCACGAAGGATGAATCGTCGATGCATACGGAGAGAGGGCGACAGCCTTCTCGCCGGTGCGATCCCACGCCGCACCGATCTCCATGTCTTTGTAGAGAACGCGGTGGTCTGGCATATTTTGGCATTCGATTTCTCGGCGGGCAGGATGGCAAGCTTCCCGTCGAGCGCCAGGGTTGAGATGTTGCCGAAGAAGCCGTCGTCGTTGCAGGTGAAGGTTCCGATCTGGGCCATTCCGTTGCACCTTTCATAAGCGTTGACGAAGTTTACTGCGGGCCGTCACGGCTCGCCGGAGAGCGTTGTGAACAACCCCAATGGCAGTTAAGTCGCCGGTGAGGAAGGCGCGCAAGGCACCTGCCAAGTGTAACGTGCCGCATCTGACAGAGGTGCCAAGCAGTGGCGAACCTGAATATGGCGAAGCTCCGCCTTGCGGCTGGGCTTCGTGTTAGGTCGGATCACTCTGCGGCGCGGCGAGACCCGATGAGCGAGAACGCGCCCTCGGTGTCGGTCTCGACCGGGCTCGCAGATATCGGAGCGGAGAAGCTTGGATCGTCGAGCTTGACGGGGTAGTCGCGTCCCTCGCTCGAGGTCTTCTTCTATGCTGCCCCGAACTCGGTGTTATGCAGTGCGCCACGTAAGTTCGATGCGGAGTGAGGTGCCTTTGGCCCTTTTGGCCGATCCAATAACTCGATCCTTGTCTGGCACTTGCTTCTCCTCGCCCGGTGAAATCGAAATTTGTCCGGGACAATGGAACCGTGGACCCGAATGGCGCTGTCTTTCTTGATTGCCGTCAAATGTGAAACATCGACGTAGTGCATTGCGGATCGGCCCCCCAGGCCCGCCGGAGAGCACTGGTGCATGGAGGGGCCGTTGGTGCATGCAAATTCACCAGCTCATGTCGGCTGTCTCGACCCGGCGGTTCAGGTCACCTGAACAGCACGCCTACTGACCACTATCTATCACCTGGGCTACCTCGTACAGATTGGGATCGATCTCGTCCGTCAACTGATCGAAGTGACCCCACTCCTTGCGGAATTCCGGCGATTGATGAGCCGATCGCAAGAGATCGCGATTCTGCCATTGGACGTCGTTGACGATGCGCCGCCCGTCGAGGCTGCGATGCAGGCTGATTGAGATGAAGCCAGGCTGGCGCGCCATAAAGCGCGCTCGCTCGGTCACGACGGACAATGCCTCGGCCTGCTTGTCCGGTTCAGAATCGACGATGGTGATTTGGGTGACGGGCTGATCGTCGGTTCGGATGTGTGGCATAAACGACCTCACTTGATTGGCAATGGATTTGCCGTGTCACCGTTGGCGGTCGAGGGGCCCCCCGAGCGATCGAGCATCCGATCGATCTTGCTCGCCATGATGAAATCGTTCTCGTGCAGTCCTTTGATCTTCTTGGTGCTCAGGGACACCGTCACATAACCCCAGCCGAAGCTGATGTCGGGGTGATGGCCCTCGCTTTCGGCGAGCTCACCGATCTCCTGAACAAGGGTGAGCGCGTCCCGGAAATTGCGGCATCGAACGCTCCGCTGGATGCGGTGGGCATCGTCACCCAGCTCCCAATCAGGAGCCTGTGCCTGGAAGCGTTGGGCTTCATCACGCGTGAGCGGCGGGACGCCGCCGCGACAAGGCGTACATGTTTTCTCGGCAAGAGTGTCGGTCATGTTCTTCTCCAAGACCATTTTTAGCAGCAAAAACGACAGCGACGAGCGCCTATCGATCGATCTCCCCGAACACGATGTCGAGCGAGCCGATGATCGCCAAGATATCGGCTCGCATGTGCCCGCGTGCTGGGCCTTCCGTCGTCCTGGCTATAGTTTCAGGCGCCGCTCAGTAGTCCATTCCGCCCATTCCGCCCATACCTCCTGCGCCACCCATAGCGGACGCATCCTTCTGCGGAATGTCCGCGATCATTGCTTCAGCGGTGATCAGGAGCGCGGCAATCGAGCCGGCATCCTGCAGGGCCGTCCGAACGACCTTGGCGGGGTCGACGATACCGGCCTTGATCATGTCGACGTAGATCTCGTTCTGGGCATCAAAACCCTGATTGTGATCCTTGCTGTCGGCGAGCTTGCCGACGACGATCGAGCCCTCGACGCCGGAATTCTCGGCAATCTGGCGGATCGGCGCTTCAAGTGCTCTCAGCACAATCGAAATACCTGCCGTCATGTCAGCATTCGCGCCAGTAAGCTCAGTCAAAGCTGCCTTGGCGCGCAAAAGCGCAACACCGCCGCCGGCAACGATGCCTTCTTCCACGGCTGCACGAGTGGCGTTCAGCGCATCATCGATGCGGTCCTTCTTTTCCTTGACTTCCGTCTCGGTCGCGCCGCCGACGCGAATGACAGCAACGCCGCCAGCCAGCTTCGCCAGCCGCTCCTGGAGTTTCTCCTTGTCGTAATCCGAGGTCGTTTCCTCGATCTGCAACTTGATCTGCTGGACGCGCGCCTGGATGGTGGCTTTCTCGCCGGCGCCGTCGATGATCGTCGTCGTATCCTTCTCTATGAGCACGCGCTTAGCCCGCCCGAGCATGTCGATGGTGACGTTCTCGAGTTTGATGCCGAGATCCTCGGAAATCATCTGGCCGGCGGTGAGCACGGCAATGTCTTCCAGCATCGCCTTGCGCCGGTCACCGAAGCCTGGCGCCTTGACGGCCGCGACCTTGAGGCCGCCGCGCAGCTTGTTGACGACCAGCGTCGCCAGCGCCTCGCCTTCGACGTCTTCCGAGATGATCAGCAGCGGCTTACCGCTTTGAACCACAGCTTCGAGGATCGGCAGCAACGCCTGCAAGTTGCCGAGCTTCTTCTCATGGATGAGAACGTAAGGGTCCTCCAGCTCCGCGCGCATCTTCTCGGCATTGGTGACGAAATAGGGCGAGAGATAGCCGCGGTCGAACTGCATGCCTTCGACGACATCGAGTTCGGTTTCGGCTGTCTTGGCTTCTTCGACGGTGATCACGCCCTCATTGCCGACCTTGTTCATCGCCTTGGCGATCATGGCGCCGACCGACGCGTCGCCATTGGCGGCGATCGTACCAACCTGGGCGATCTCGTCCGAAGATTTGACTTTCCTGGCCCTGGTTTGAATGTCCTTCACCACAGCAGCCACAGCAAGGTCGATGCCGCGCTTGAGATCCATCGGGTTCATGCCCGCGGCAACGAATTTGGCACCTTCGCGCAGGATGGAAGCGGCCAGCACCGTGGCTGTCGTCGTGCCGTCGCCGGCAAGGTCGTTGGTCTTCGAGGCCACTTCGCGCACCATCTGGGCGCCCATGTTCTCGAACTTGTCGGCAAGCTCGATTTCCTTGGCGACGGCGACACCATCCTTGGTGATGCGCGGCGCGCCATAGGCCTTGTCGATGACGACATTGCGGCCTTTGGGGCCGAGCGTCACCTTGACGGCGTTGTTCAGAATTTCGACGCCGCGAAGCATCCGGTCGCGGGCATCGGTAGCGAATTTGATTTCCTTGGCAGACATGATTTTACGTCCAGTTCAGTCTTGAAATTGCGGGATCGGAAATCGCCCGGTCAGGCGGCTTTCTTGGCCGCTTTGGTCTTCTCGACGATGCCCAAAATGTCGCTCTCCTTCATGATCAGGAGGTCCTCGCCATCGATCTTGCCCTCGGTGCCGGACCATTTGCCGAACAGGATGAGATCGCCGGCCTTGACGTCGAGCGGGATCAGCTTGCCGCTCTCGTTACGCGAGCCCGGGCCGACGGCGATCACTTCGCCTTCCTGAGGCTTTTCCTTGGCGGTGTCGGGAATAATGATCCCGCCCTTGGATTTGGTATCGCCTTCCGCGCGCCGAATGACGACGCGGTCGTGGAGTGGTCGGAATTTCATTGGGGTTCTTTCTGCCGCCGCACATAGAGCGACTGCAACACTTAACATAGCCCCTTTGGCACTCGAATGATAGGAGTGCCAAATTTTTAATTCCTCAACCGAAAATATTTGAAATGTAAATCAGTCGTTGTTACCGGCGCTTTTGGCCATCCGAAAGGCGGAGCCATAAGCAATTTTATTGTAATTCATCCCTCTTACTTTTGCCGACAACAGACTATATTAACCCGCAATTACGCACCAAACCTATTGAGCCTTGATTGAATGTTTATATACAGTTCGCGAAAATTTGGCACGATTTGGCTTTCCCGGTCCCGATCGACATAGGTCCGCGACCTTCGACCCACCATGAAGCACCGAATTTTCGACGGCGAATGTATAGCGCTTATCCGGCGCGCATGTCGCTCTGTTCGAGCCTTTGAACCACGGCGCTGACCACGGATGTACTGGCAGCATTGGGATCTTTCCGGTTCGGATGGAAAAGATGCAGGAGGGGCGTCGGCGTGCTCCTGCGGAAAGCCGCACCCCCTCATGCAACGCAGCCTCCCCGCGTGGGGAGCGGTTGCCTGCGCTACGGCGGCGGCTTTCCATGCGAGCCGCTTCAAAAATGATGCTGCGAAACGGCGCTGGCTTTATCCGACGAACGCCTCACGCATCCGAGCGAACATGCCGGGCTGTCTCCCGGCAATCGCCGCACGGATGTGACGGGCGGCCGTTGCGGCGGTCACCGTCGCGCCGAAATGGCAATAGCAGATGATCTCATGCAATTGCCTGTCGGTCAGTTCGAAGAACCGCTTCGCTTCGCCGTAGTTGTCGTTTTCCAACCCGGCGGCGCGGAGGACAGGATCCTCGAAAGCGACTGAGATCGGCGAGCCGTCGCCGCGCATGGCCCCGCGTGCTCTAACCGGCTGATACTCGGTCTGGTGCAGCGTCGAGAGGCGCCGGTCAGGGTTCCGTTCAAGGAGCTCCGCCCAGTGTTCAAGACGCTCGCTGCGCGACATGGCCTGGCGCGGGTAGGCCTGATCGATCTCGGCGACGATCTGCAGTTGCTCGATCGTCTGGTGTTTCATTTTGGCCTCCTATTCGGACGATAGTTGGTCCACCCATATCCTTCTTATGCCTGCGGCCAGCGTGACTCCAACCGATCGTGAAGTCCAATCACGATGATGCTGGGAGGGCTTCCCCCACGAAAATGCGGAGGCTTCGCAAAGATCCGGCCATTAATTTGGCGAACGCGGTCAAATGCGCGGCTGTTCGACGATGTCGGTCTGGAGTCCGTGCCGATCGAGGTGATCGACGGGCAGAGTCTGTGCTGGAGTAGCCCGGCTCCATCGCTGGCCGGGCAGCGGGATCAAGCGAGTGGCAGTTTAGCTTCGAAACCGCCGTAATTCTGAACGCGCACAATGCGAAGAGACGCAAGGCCGCGAGCCTGCAACAGACGTTCGCTACGCGGTTCTTGACGGCTTGAGGTATGTTCAACCTTGGCGCTGACTTTTCCGAACCGAAGCCGCAGCTACGACGAGGCCGGACAATACCTCCATTTTCTCGGCTACGATGGCATGTTTGAAATGCCGTTCTTGATTGAGATTGAAGCGCTCGCGAACGCAAAACCGGAAGCAGCCACAGCCGAAGCGGGTTATTTGGCGACCTTCGATGCATCAAGGGACTCCATTCGTGATGTCGCGCGGAAAGCTTCCTCCCACGGCCGCAAGAACGTGTACCAGCCCAGAAGACCTCGACGCTTCGAACGGCGGACGAGCAAAGCGTTCCCCGTAAGGGATCGGCTTATCCCTGCGACCGCGGAGTTGTGCGGTTTCGACATGGTTGGCGACTACGTCCTTGTCCCCGTCGATTAGAGGATTATCCTTGACACGTTTGGGCGAGGCGATCGCCCATGGAGGTTGTCATGGCAGACGACAAGTCAAAGCGTGGTCCGCAAGACAGAGCACGGGTCGACGGTGGCGAAGACTATGAAGTCGGGTACCTCATGAAGAAGCACCATCTCGAACGGGCTGATGCCCTCAGGCTGGTAAAAAAGTATGGAAACAACCGCGCAAAGATCGAAGAGGAACTCTTTGCCCGAAAGGTTTGATCGCGTATTCCCGTGAGGCTGGCATAGAGCCAAGCACGCCTGAGTGTGACCAGGCTGCAGGCATAATCATGGCGCTTTTCAGCAACGGCATCGGGACTGCTGAGGAATTGAAGGCAGCGCTCCAGTTCCGTTTGGAGAGTGAGTTGCGACGGCACGGTCAACGCCTATCCCGCCTAGCTGAGAACCGCTCTAGATCGTAATTGTACATCGAATTCCAAGTGGAGGTCGCGTTAGATGCAAAACGCGAGCCTCTGAAGAAAACCATTGTCCAATTAAGGCAGTGGGTTTGGAGGCTGTATGAAAGGGGTCGTTGTTTGGCGCTATTTCACTGGCATGCCGTGTCAGAAGCACGCGGGCCTCCGGGGAGTAACATGCTGCTGAGGCTGGACCAGATCGACAAATTCTACCCCACTGGCGAAGGGCCGTTGCATGTTCTGCACGGGATCGATCTTTCGCTGGAGGCGGGCAAGAGCCTTGCGCTGACCGGCGAGTCTGGCAGCGGCAAGAGCACGCTTTTGCACCTCGTTGCAGGGCTCGACAGCCCTGATGCGGGAGAAATCCACCTTGGCGGTACCAATATTGTGGGGCTGAACGATACGGCCCTTGCCGCCCTGCGGCGGGGAACAGTCGGACTTGTGTTCCAGCAGTTCAACCTGATCCCTTCGCTTGATGTGGCAGCCAACCTTGCCTTTCAGGCTCGACTTGCCGGCCGTCCTGATCCGGCGTGGCTGAAGGTCCTTGCTGAACGGCTGGGCCTGGCCAAGGTCCTAACGCGCTACCCTGAACAGCTGTCGAGTGGGCAACAACAGCGGGTGGCGATTGGGCGGACCCTAGCCGTTCGGCCCCGGCTGGTTTTGGCCGATGAGCCCACGGGCAATCTCGATGAGGCAACAGGGGACGCTGTACTCGATCTTATGCTGTCGCTGGTGGCTGAAACGGGTGCCGCCCTGTTAATGGTTACCCATTCCAACCGTCTGGCAAACCGGCTGAACACCCACGTTCACCTGCACGCGGGACGGCTGGCTTGATGGTGTGGACCGGGTTGTCAGCGCTCTTGTCGCATTGGCGCAGGCGGCCTGTCCAACTGGCGATGCTGCTTTTGGGGCTATCGCTGGCAACGGCGTTGTGGTCAGCGATTCAGGCGATCAACGGTGAGGCGCGGGCGAGCTATGACCGTGCAGCGGCGATCCTTGGGCAGGACCGGCTCGCGCAACTGGTGCGTGAGGACGGGACCCGGATGGATCAACAGGTGTTTGTGAGACTGCGGCGAGCAGGCTGGCTGGCTTCGCCGGTGATTGAAGGTGAAATGCGGTTTGGGGATGTGCGGTTGCGCGTCCTCGGCATTGACCCACTGACTTTGCCGCCGCAGGCGCAGCAGGTGGATGTTGCAGTGGGTGATGAGCTATTGCCGTTCATCACGGCGCCCGGGGTGCTCTATGCAACTCCGGAAACCGCGGCACGACTAACCGAGCAAGCAACACCTCCCGTGCGCGTGGCCGAGGGTTTGCCGCCTGGCACAGTCCTCACCGACATCGGGCAGGCGCAGGTCTTGCTTGGGGCAAAGGACAAGATCTCTCGTCTTTTGCTCTGGCCGGACCAACCGATTGGCCGTGCCCCTCTAGAGGTGACAGCCCCCGGCCTGACCCTGCGCGAGCCGAGTGAAACGGGGGATCTTGCCAGGCTGACCGACAGTTTTCACCTGAACCTGACGGCTTTCGGTTTTCTTGCCTTTGCGGTGGGGCTCTTCATCGTGCATTCCGCCATCGGTCTGGCTTTTGAACAGCGCCGCCCGGTGTTTCGCACGCTGCGCGCACTGGGCTTGCCGGCCCGCGTGCTGGTCCTTTTGCTGATCGCCGAGCTGCTGATCTTCGCCCTCCTCGCGGGATTGGTGGGCGTGGCACTTGGCTATGTAGTCGCCTCGGCCCTTTTGCCCGACGTCGCCGCCACCCTGCGCGGACTTTACGGGGCCGATGTGCCGGGAACGCTGTCGATCCGCCCCGCAGTGTGGGCAGCGGGGCTGGCGATCGCGGTAATCGGCACGCTGGTAGCGGCCGCACAAAGCCTCTGGCGGCTATGGCACCTGCCGCTGCTTGCGCCGGCCCAGCCTCGGGCCTGGGCGCGGGCTTCAGAGCGGGCCCTGCGCGCGCAAGGCGTGGCTGCGATGGTGCTCCTGTTGACGGCGGCGGGAATTGCACACTTCGGATCCGGCCTCGAGGCGGGCTTTGCGCTTCTGGCGGCACTGCTGATGGGGGCGGCACTGGCGCTGCCGCTCGTGCTGACGGGGATATTGCACCTTGGCGGCCGCTTGGCGCGTGGACCATTGGCTGAATGGTTTTGGGCCGACACGCGTCAACAGCTTCCCGGCCTGTCATTGGCGCTAATGGCACTGCTGCTTGCGCTGGCCGTCAATGTGGGCGTCAGCACGATGGTGTCGAGCTTTCGGCTGACCTTCACCGGCTGGCTCGATCAGCGTCTCGCCTCAGAGCTTTACGTGACCGCCCGCACCGAAGCAGAGGCCACGGCGATACGCGACTGGCTGGCCCAGCGCAGCGACGCGGTCCTGCCGATCTGGAGCATTGAGGGCCGGGTCGCAGGCCAGCCCGCGGCAATATACGGCGTGGCCGATCATGGCACCTATCGCGACAACTGGCCGATCCTCTCTGCAGTGCCGGGGGTGTGGGACCGGATCGCCACAGGCGACGGCGCCCTGATCAACGAACAACTGGCGCGGAGCCAGGAGTTGGGCTTAGGGGACCAGATCACGCTGCCCGGTGGCTGGCGGGCCAGCATCGTCGGCGTCTATGCCGACTATGGCAACCCGATCGGCCAAGTGATCATCGGGATCGACAAACTGCTCCAGCACTATCCTGACGTCTCCCGCCTGCGCTATGCCATTCGGATTGCCCCCGGCAAGGCCGAAGCACTGGCTGCGGGTTTGCGGGCGGAATTCGGGCTGCCCGCGCAGAACGTGATTGACCAGGCCGGGATCAAGGTCTTTTCGCTCAAAGTGTTTGAGCGCACATTCAGAGTGACAGCCGCGCTGAATGTGCTGACGCTGGGAGTCGCGGGGCTGGCGATGTTTGCGAGCCTCATGACCCTGTCGGGGATGCGCCTACCGCAACTGGCGCCGGTCTGGGCCATGGGTCTGCCCCGCCGCCACCTCGTATGGCTGGAGCTTTGGCGCGGCTTGTTGTTGGCAGCCTTGACCATGCTGGCCGCTCT
Organism: Mesorhizobium sp. M0598; assembly: GCF_040320865.1. Classification (NCBI taxonomy): domain Bacteria; kingdom Pseudomonadati; phylum Pseudomonadota; class Alphaproteobacteria; order Hyphomicrobiales; family Phyllobacteriaceae; genus Mesorhizobium; species Mesorhizobium sp. M0598. The sequence continues at coordinate 20,399 of NZ_JAMYQL010000040.1, forward strand.
GTCTGTAGGTATCGGGCTCGCCTTTGTTCTACTGGCGGTGGTGAATGTGGAGGCTTTTGGCTGGCGTCTGCCGATGCACCTTTTTCCCGGTGACTGGGCGCGGCTGGCGGCGCTCGCGTTGCTGGCGGCCGGACTTGCAGCCGCCGTGCCTGCCTGGCGGCTGGCGCGTCTTTCGCCATCGGATTTGCTGAAGGTATTTGCACATGAGCGTTAGAGCATTGCTGATCTACATGAGCTTGGCCGCACCTGCCTTTGGCCAGGGTTTTGCTGGGCTTGGCACAGAGGCTGACGGGTTTTCAGTGCCGCAGCCGGGGACTGCATTCAACTTTCCGGCAGACCACGGCCCGCACCCCGGTTACCGGATCGAATGGTGGTATTTGACGGCCAACCTGCAAGCTGCGGATGGAGCGGACTATGGCGTGCAATGGACTCTTTTCCGATCCGCCCTGGCCCCGGTGGAGCGGTCCGGCTGGTCCAGTCCGCAGCTTTGGATGGGCCATGCCGGGCTGACGACGCGAACGCACCAATTCGTGGCCGAACGGCTGGCACGGGGCGGCATCGGCCAGGCGGGGGTTTCGGCTGCACCCTTTGCGGCCTGGATTGACAACTGGCAGATGGCAGGTCGGGCCCTGCCAGAGGCGGATGCGCTGTCGGCGCTCGATCTGCACGCGGCGGGACAGGCGTTTTCCTACGAACTGGCACTGGACGCCAAAGGCCCTCTGGTGCCGCAGGGAGTGCAGGGCTACTCGGTGAAATCCGAGAAGGGGCAGGCGAGCTATTACTACTCGCAACCATTCTACCACGTGACCGGTACACTGACCCTTCCGGCGGGCGTGATCGCGGTGTCCGGTCAGGCGTGGTTGGACCACGAATGGTCCTCGCAGCCGCTGGCTGAGGATCAGACCGGGTGGGACTGGTTCTCCTTGCATTTCGACAGCGGCGAAAAGATGATGGGCTTTCGCCTGCGCGACGGAGGCGCGGGCTTTACATCGGCCACATGGATCAAGGCCGACGGCAGGCCGCAGCCGCAGGCCCCCGGCGCGCTAAGGGTGACGCCGCTCGAAACGGCGGCAGTCGCGGGACGTAGCGTGCCGATCCGCTGGAGGGTGCAATTGCCGGAAAACGGAGTGGATGTGACCATCCGGACGCTAAACCCAGAAGCCTGGATGGACACACGCTCTCCCTATTGGGAAGGCCCGATCCGATTTGAGGGCACCCATGCCGGGCGCGGCTATCTCGAGATGACAGGCTATGAGTGACTGGAGGACACTGCTCAATCGCGAGATCGCGACGGTTGGCGAATTGCCGAAAATGGAGAAGGTTAGTTTCCAGCGCCCTTCCCTCTACCACCCACCTCAAACCCACTATCTCAGGTAATGGCTCTGGCGATGTAGCGGTCCTGCGCCGCCACCTACCACTACATGGCTCCGAATTGCGGATCGATGTTGCGTGGCCGGAGATGGGCGCGCATCTGCGTAGTGCAGAGTTGCCGCGAGCGTGTTTTCCGATTTCTACGTCGAAGCACCACCGCTGCACGCGTCAATCTTGTCGGTGTCGATCTCCATGCCAAGCAGTCTAACACGCGAAACGGCGTCTGCCGCGGTCCACACCGGATGGTTACACTGCACGGCGCATTCTGCCGATGATTGAGGTTCATGAAGGCCTTCCCGCAAAATATGCGCCTTAATGCCCGGCCTCACGGCCTCACGCAATCCAGACATTTTCAACTCGCCACACGAAAAAACCGCCTCGGTTAGACCGAGACGGTTATCGTACTATGACAGAAGTGGTTGCGGGGACACGCAACCACCGATACCGACATCATTAACGTGACGATTTGACAGGTCCAGGCCAGCATTGCAGGGAGGCGACTTGGTGGGCTCGGAGGGATTCGAACTCCGCGCTTGGAAAAGCGTCCCTCTCGTCTTCACCGTGCAGGCCGCTTACTCTGGGCGGCAGAGTGCGCTTCCGCGCTTCGCCAAACCTGCCGTGGGAAAAGCCTTGCCGTTTTTTCCGGCGGGGCTTTGATCAGATCGCGACTATTAGTGATTTATGCTGGAACTGGTTGCGGAGGTTGGAGTCGGACCGATTTGCGCCGATTAAGAAGCCCGTCAGCAAACGAACTCGGTCACAGCACTGTATTGGCGGTATCCCTCTAGCGACTTGAACGCCCCGGCCGTTGCTTAGGTCGCGCCCACCCTTTTGCACGCGCCCCCTGCCCGGCCGTTGAACCCGTTGGGCGGCTTGCTAGTCTGCCAAGCTCCTAACAGGGATAGCAACCTGGAATGAACACAGCACTGCTTTTGATGGCTCAGTATGGTGGCAAGGCCATCATCCCGATCGATGAGGTCTGCCGAGACTATTTCTCCCACCTGACGCCGCCGAAGTTGGTCCGAAAGATTTCCATGGGGGAAATTGCCCTTCCGCTCGCGCGGATCGAGGACAGTCAGAAGTGTGCCAAGGGCGTCCATCTCGCCGATTTGGCCAAATACCTTGAGTTCCGGACTGAGGCTGCGAGAAAGGAAATGAGGGGTCTCACGGAGTAGCGAGGGAGCGTGAACGAGGTTTCGTTCAGCCCTCCCGTACACAGCCGCCCGCGGCTTATGGCCTGATGAGCGACGAACTGGATCAACCGTTTCAAGGCCGGTACTGCATTTGGTACAGCACCACTTCAACAAAGACGCGTAATCGACTGTCTGAACTGCATGTTTGTTGGGACTGCGTCCCATCTGATGTTGGACACGATAGTACAACTTTGCAGTATCAAACGAGGCGTTTCGCGAAATGATCCTACAGAACACGCACGTGTCCCTGCGACGAGCCGAAGCAGCGCACCGGCTGCGTGGAACACGCTGACGGGAGGGGCCTGAAAAAGAAGATTATTAGTCGGCTGCCGAGGTCATTATGAATTCAAATGCCGTCAGCTATTTGTACAGTTCTGGCTTACTCATTGCGCCAATAACTGCCTTTCGCCCTTCTGATAGTGATTGCAGACCCGCCTCGGCGGCGATTGCAGCCCGGTATCCGTCCAGCAGCTTGCTCCGGCCGGAATTCCGCTGAGTATTGAATGGATCCAGGCCTGGGCCTGCAGGCGATAGGCATCGGTGAAGCGAGGACGCCAGTCCGCGGGATAGGCCGTTCCTCGCGACAGACCCGAATTGATCTCGGTGCGCAGGGGCGAAAGCAGCGAGACCGTTGCGGTGGAAGCGTAAGCGCCTCGCGGATCGCCTATGGATTTGGGCTTGACGTTTTCCGGAATCGCCAGGGCATGAGTTCCTCGATCTGGGTTTGCGGATGGCCGTTGATGATGGCGTCGAGGGTTTCGGCGAGGTAGGCGACCGGGTTGACGTCGTTGAGCCTGCAGGTGGCCACGATGGAGACGAGCAGCGCCCAGTTGTCGAACGTAGTGCTGTGCTGCGATTGTCGACAGTGTCCCAGGAGCCTCTTAGGGACTATTGCCTCCAACGATCCGTTGCTTTCCCCACCCCAACTTTCAAAATTGTGGTAAAGTCTCGACGTTGTTATTGGCTTTGAGCGAGCGGTGTGAGGGCGCTGGAGGCTACCATGCACTTCATTAAGCTCCTGGTTGGCTCAGCAATATTGACAGCATCGGGGGCAGCGTTTGCGGCAGAGGAGGTGTCTGTCGAGAGAGGACGGCTGGTTTCCATCGTCGGCAGCTGTCACGACTGCCATACTGACGGCTACAGGGAAGCCGAAGGCGCACTCGACCCCACCAAGGCATTGAGAGGGAAAGTAATAGGTTGGCGGGGGCCGTGGGGCACAACCTATGCAAGCAATCTGAGATGGAGCGCGCAAGACCTTAGCGAAGACGGGTATGTAACCTACATCAAGACACTTCGCACATTGCCGCCGATGCCTTGGTACAACGTTCGCGTCATGCCGGAGAGCGACATTCGGTCATTCTATCGATATGTGAAGTCGCTCGGTGATCCCGGCGCCTTCCTCCCGAGAACGGCGAGACCGGGGGAAGAGCCGAGGACGCCCTTCGTCACGCTGGAGCCACCGCAAATGCCGAAACCTTGTTCACGCGACCTGGACTGCGGCGTGGGCGAAGTTTGCTCGGCCGCACCAGTCCGCCAATGCGTTAAGAAGTAGGCACCCTGGGCAGCGGCCCTCTTAAGACAGCCGACCCCAATTACGCGGTAGGGCGAAACCTTAAGTTTCGGAATAGTAGCGAACGCCGCCCTCGGGCCAGACGTCAAGTCAGACCGTCAATGATAAAACTTAGGGTGAGCGCCTCGCGGATCGCCTGTGGATTTGGGCTTGACGTTTTTCGGAATCGCCAGGGCATGAGTTCCTCGATCTGGGTCTGCGGATGGCCGTTGATGATGGCGTCGAGGGTTTCGGCGAGGTAGGCGACCGGGTTGAGGTCGTTGAGCCTGCAGGTGGCGATGGAGGCGAGCAGCGCCCAATTTTCGGCCCCGACTTCGTGACCTGCAAACAGGGCATTTTTTTCTGGTGAGGCATACTGGCCTGATCGCGTTTTCGACCGGGTTGGTGTCGAGTTCCAGGCGGCCATCGTCCAGGAAGCGGGTCAGGCCTTGCCAGTGGCCGAGCCCATGCCGGATGTCTTCGGCCAGGCCAGAGCCGGAGGAGATCATCGATAGCTGCTTTTCGAACCATGGTTTCAGGGCAGCGATGACGGGCGCGGAATGCTCCCGTCGGGCGGCAAGCCGGGCTTGAGGTGATGCGAGCATCCGCGCGTGATCCGCACCCATTACCCCTACGCCGATAATTCCAACGCGTATACTCAAGTTGACCTCCGTATTATTCCAATGCGTTCAGTCAAGCCAGCCGGTTGTCCGGGCTTTTCCGGCCTCGTGCGAGTCGGCGGCCGCCTGGATGAATTTCACCCAGCGCAGCCCGTCGAGCACGTTCGGAAACAAGATCGTGACTGCCTCCGCATGAACGGTTGCACGGTACAACGCGGTACGCGATGCCGTTTCGTGAGACGCTTCTCGCAATGAATCCTGGCCGGCTCCGCGGGCGAAAGCGCGTCAGAGAAGCAGCCGCTGGTCCGTTGTAGGCAAGATGCGGATCATATCCGCAGTAGGATGAACCTGCCGTGCCGGCGTGTCTATCTTCTGAGGCTGACCGGTGCTGGCGGCGCGCTCAATGGCAAGCAGGGCGCGCACGTCGGCAAATCCTTCTCCACCGTCGGCTTCAGGCGGTTGTGCATTCAGGATGCAGTCGGAGAAATACGCGGTCTGTCCGGCGAAATGGTCTGTCTGCGGGAACGTCTTTTCGGTTCTGATGTCGCCATGCCGAAGCTTCATTTGCACGGCAGTCTCGAAACGGAAGCCAGGGTCGGCCGTTACGCTCCCCTTCGTTCCGGCCACGTGGTAAAAATCCGAATTGTCCGCGCCGAAGCTGGCAATGAACTGTGCAAGCCGGCCCTCGGGGAAGCGCAACGTCACGGCAATGCTTTCCTCTACCTCCCCGACTGAGGCGCTGCCGAAACTCCTTACCGCGACTGCCTCGATCGGCTCAGTGGCAAAGATATGGCGCGCGGCATTCAGGCAGTAGACGCCGATGTCCTGCAAGGGACCGCCCCAATAGGCGGCCTTGAGGCGGTGATTGTCGGACGACGCTACGAAGGAGAAGACCGCGGCAAAGATGCGGGGATCGCCGATCTCACCGCTGCGGATGCGCTCCAGGACCTCGACAGTGCCGGGCTCGTTGTGCAGCCGATACGCCGTCATCAGGTACGCTCCGCTCTCATTGGCGGCGGCGATCATCGCCTCGCATTCCGCCTCGGTCGTGGCCAGCGGCTTCTCAACGAGCGCGTGCTTGCCGGCTCTCAGGGCTCGGATCGCATAGTCGGCATGCATGGAGTTCGGCAATGCCACGTAAACTGCATCGGCGACGTCCGATGCGAGCATCTGGTCGTACTGCTCATAGCTGAAGACGTGTTCCACGCCGTAGAATTCGGCGAGCTTGGCGGCGTTTTTGGCCGAGCCGCTGACGATCGCCGTGATTGTCGAGTTTCCGGTCTGGGACACACCGGGCATAAAGGCTTCCTGTGTGATCCAGCCCGCGCCCACCACGGCATATCGTATCTTTCTCAATTGCTCCTCCCGAATGGGATCACTCCCGGCACTCGTCTAAAAATGGTCACGCCGTGGCCCGCGGAGCGTCTCTGAGGCCTGACGGCAGCGGTCGATTTGCCAGTCGCTCGATGGGTCTGTTGTCGCCTCTCAGGGGCAAAGGCGGGCAAGAGTCATCCCTCGCCCGCCGCAGAGTTGCGCCCCCCGCCTACTTTCCGATGCAGGTGTCGGCGGTTTCGGGGGTGCAGACGTCGAGACCGGTGTAGGTCGGGTCGGCCGGCGCGGGCTTGCCGTCCTTGATGTCCTTCAGCGCCAGCATGGTCTTGTAGCCCATTTCGAACGGCCGCTGTCCGACCTGGCCGAGCGACAGGCCTTCCTTCATCTGGTCCATCTGCACCGGCAGCGTGTCGGCGACGACCAGAGCCAGCTCCTTCTTGGCGATCTTATCCTTGTACGGCTCGACCGCAGCGCGATTCGCATCCGGTATGAATTGCGGAAAGCCGCCTGTCGGCACGAAGGCGTCGAGGTTTGGCGTCTTCGCCATGAAGTCCTGGAACTGCTGAACCGACAGAGGGAAGTCGTCGTTGGTATAGAGAGGGCAGCCCGGTGCTTCCGTCCAGCCGTTCTGGCCGGTCAGGGCATCACCTGGCGAGGCGGCCGACTCCTTGCCGGCCAGCGTATCGCGTATACCCTTCATGCGCTCATTGTGGTTGGCCGCGGCAGCTCCGCCCGACTGGATACAGATGGTGCCACCTTTCGGCTTGATGGTCTGCACGATCTTGGCGAGGTTGACGCCAATTTCGTAATTGTGCTGCCGATATAGGCGACACGCAGGTCCTTGTTCTCCGGTAGCACATCCGAGTCCCAGGTAAGCACGGGAATGCCCGCTTCCTTGGCGGCCTGAAGCGCGACGGCCATTGCCGCGGCGTTCGACGGGGCGACGGCGATGCCGTCGACCTTCTTGGCCACCAGGTCCTGCACGATCTGCACCTGCTCCTCGCCGCCGCCATGCTCGCCGGGGCCGATATACATGCATTCGATCGCGCCGCTGGATTCGGCTTCGGCCTTCTTGCAGCCGTCACGAGCCTGGTCGAAGAAAGGATTGTTCATGTTCTTCGGCACAAGGGCGAAGACGTATTTCTGCTGGGCATAGGCCTGCCCTGCCATCAGCGCGGAAAACGCCACGGCCGCCGTCAGAATGTATTTTTTCACCTGTTCCTCCACTTTGTTTTGACGTCCACTATCCCCGACGGCTTGCGGCCGCCGGATTCTATTTGCGCTTCCAGGTAAACATACCCTCCAGCGTCGCCCGCAGCGACTTGCCCGAGGTCTGCATGCCGAGAAGCACGGCAAGAATGATGAAGGCCCCGACAAAGGCGCCCTGCCAGTTCGAATCGATCCCGGCCATCAGCAGCGCGTTGCGGATGACCTCGAGGAAGGCCGAACCGATCACAGCGCCAAACGCGGTTCCGTAGCCGCCCATCAGGCTGGCCCCCCCGATGACGGTGCCGGCGATCACCCTCAACTCGTAGCCGGTTCCCATCGCGTTGATGGCCGAGCCGCTGTAGCCGAGCAGCAGCAGGGACGCGATCGATGCGGTAAATGCGCAGAAGACATAGGCCTGGAATTTGATCCAGTCGACGGGGACGCCGGTCATCCGCGAGGCGTTCTCGTTGCCGCCGATCGCGAAGAGGTGGCGCGCCCAGGCGGTGAAAATGAAGACGGAGCCGACGATGAGCGCGAGGATCACCATCACCCAGAACTGCGAGGACAGTTCCGGGATCCAATGAGGCACCCAGCCGTCAGGCGTGTGCCTCGGCCATTTGGCCTGGCCGATGGCCTTGACGATCGGCGCATCGGGTCCGAACTGGTAAAGCATCTGGTTGCCGGACAGCACGACCGCCAGCGAGCGCGCGATCGACAGCATGCCTAGCGTCACCACGAAGGACGGCATGCCGATATAGGCCACGAAGAAACCGTTAAAGGCTCCGCAGGCGATGCCTGCGAGCAGACCCGCGCCAAACGCCACATACCAAGGCTGGTGCCAAGTGAGCAGCAGGCCGGCGACGATCGCGACCAGCCCCATCACCGAGCCGACCGACAGATCGATGCCGCCGGTGATCAGCACCACCGTCATGCCCAGCCCCGTGATGGCGATAGGTGCAAAATTGCGGGTGGTGTTGGTAACGTTGTCGACCGTGCCGAAGCTGGGCTCCAGCCACGTCATGAAGACCACCAACACGAAAAGCGCGATCGCGACCCAGAAGGCCTGGCTGGCGATCATCTTCTGGAAAACGCTCTGCTCTATTATGCCGACCACATCACCGATGGACGCATGGCCTTCCTTCAGCATGTCGCTCTGGCTATGCATCACGGATCGCTCCCGTAATTAGGCCGGTGATCTCCTCCGGCGACGTCTTCTCCGTCGCCTTGTCGGCCACTTTCGAGCCGCGTCTCAGCACGATGATGCGGTCGCAGACCGCGAACACATCGGGCATGCGGTGGCTGATCAGCATTACCGACACATTTTGCGATTTGAGCCGCCGGATCAGCTCCAGCACCTCGGCTACCTGGCGGACCGAAATCGCCGCGGTCGGCTCATCCATCAGCACGAGCTTGGAGTTGGATAGCCGGGTGCGGGCAATGGCGACCGCCTGCCGCTGGCCGCCTGACATTTTTTTGACCAGATCGCGCGGCCGCGTCTCCGACTTCAGCTCCGCGAACAGTTTTGCCGAGCGGTTGATCATCGCCTGCTTGTCGAGCACGCGGAGCGGCCAAAACCCCTTCTTAATCTCGCGGCCGAGAAAGACATTTTGGGCGGCCGTCAGATTGTCGGCCAAGGCCAGATCTTGATAGACGACCTCGATCCCTTCGCCCCGTGCCTCGATCGGCTTGTGGAAATGGCAGACCTTGCCGTCCACCGCGATTTCGCCGTCGGAGGGTGGGAAGTTCCCCGCAATCAGCTTCACCATGGTCGATTTCCCGGCACCGTTGTCGCCCATCAGGCCAACCACCTCGCCGGCAGCAACCGCGAAGCTAACATCTGACAAGGCGCGGATAGCACCAAAGCTTTTCGAGACGCTTCGTACGTCCAGCACAGACACATTCTCCTCCCTGTGCGACGTCGACTTGAGCACTCAGCCGACGTACCTCTCTCCGGCTGCAATCTATATTGCAAAATGTACAAACATGCAACGTTTATTTCAGACGCATGCGGGGCGGCGACCAACTCTCCCTCGCATCAGTCTGTTCGCAGCCACTTGCTCTCCCGGGCCGAGCCCTGAATTGCCTCCACGAGTTCCTGGATGCGTTGGCCGGCCCGGAAGCCGAAAGACTCGTCTCGCTTCCCGGCGATCGCATCGACGAACCGCGCAATCTCGATAGCCTTCAGATCGTTGAAGCCGAGCTGATGGCCTGGTGCGACGCAGAAGAGTCCATAGGGATCGTGATCCGGACCGGCCTCGATGCGCCGAAAGCCACGCCGGCCGCCGGGATCGGCCGTGCTGTAGAAATGCAGCTCGTTGAAGCGCTCCTGGCTGAAGACGAGCGCCCCCTTGGTGCCATAAACCTCGAAATCGTGCTGCATCTTGCGGCCGGTGGCGACCCAGCTCGCTTCGATGCTGCCGGATGCACCATTGGCAAAACGCAGAAATGCGCGACCGATGTCGTCGACCTCGATGGTCCGGCGCCCGCCTCGGCCATCCGGACGGCTCGCTATGACGGTGACGGAATCGCCGAGGACCCGTTCCACCGAGCCAAGCAGAAACTCCGCCGTGGCCAGAGCATGGCTGCCCAGATCCGCCAATGCGCCACCGCCGACAGGATCGTGCCGGAAGGTAAATGGGCTTTCCGCATCCGCCATGTAGTCCTCGGCGTGAATGCCGCGATAGCTGCGGATCTCGCCCAACTCGCCCGCGCGGATCATCTGCCGCGCCAGCGCGAGCAGCGGGTTGCAGAGATAATTGAACCCGACCTGCGTCCTGACGCCGGCCGCTTCCGCCGCCTCGGCCATCCGTCGGGCATCCGCCGCAAGGGGCGCCAGCGGCTTCTCGCAATAGACGTGCTTGCCGGCGGCAATGGCGGCGAGCGCCATCTCCTTGTGGAAGCAGTTCGGCGCCGTGATATCGATCATATCGATCTCCGGGTCCTCGACCAGACGCCTCCAGTCCCCGCTCGCCCGCGCGAACCCCAAGGCCTGCGCCGCCTGCGCGGCGAGGTCCTCGGTTCTGTCCGCAACCGTGTGGAGCACCAGTTCGTAGGGAAGATCGAAGACACGTTGTGCGGCAGCAAAGCCGAACACATGGGTCTTGCCCATGAAGCCGGTGCCGATCAGGCCGATTCTGAGTTGAGGTTTTTCACCGGCCATTCAACTCGGCTCCGTTTACCACCAGCGCTGAGTCGATCCGCCCGGCGAAAAAATCGAGCACGTTCTGCACGGACGAGATTGCCATGCGCTCGCCGCACTCGGCGGTGAGCCCGGCAATGTGCGGCGTCAGAATCACCTGGTCGAAGCCGAAGAGCGGATGGTCCGCGGCGGGTGGTTCATCGTCGAAGACGTCGATACCGGCCGCTGCGATGCGCCCCGCTAGCAGCGCCGCGATCAGCGCCGCCTCGTCGACGATGCCGCCCCGCGCTGTGTTGATGAGAACAGCAGTCGGTTTCATCGCCGAGAGTTCCACGGGGCCGATCACCGGGCGCTCGGCCTTGGGTACGTTGACGGAGATCGCATCGGCCCAGGCGAGTCCCGTTTGCAAATCGCTCACCGGCGCGACCGGCCCCTCCGGCCAGCCTTGCCTCTCAAGGAATGGATCATAGGCACGCACGTCCATGCCGAATGCCGCCGCCATGCGCGCCAGGTGGCGGCCGATCCGGCCGAACCCGAGGATCAGAAGCCGCTTGCCCGAGAGTTCGCTTGGCTCCAGCCGGTTGCGCCAACCCCATTCGTTACCGCGCACCGAACGATCCGCTCGGATCAGCCGCTTGGTTGCCGCCAGCAACAGCATCATGGCGTGCTCGGCCACCGACACCGAGTTCACATCGCCGACGATCGCGAGAGCGATCCCGCGCCGATTTAGGGAGGATAGATCGACAGCGTCGTAGCCGACGCCATGGCGCGAGACGATCTTCAACCTCTCGGCGCGTGCGACGGTCGGAGCCGACAAGGGCTGGGTGCGAATGACGAGGCCATCGGCCTTGCCGATCAGAGGTGCGTAGCTTGGTTCGGAGACATCTTCGACATAGTCGTAGGTGACGCCGGGCGACCCATCGAGAAGTTCGATGCCGCTCGGATGAAGCTTTCCGGCGACCAGGACGTGGGGCATCAATAGCCTCCCTTGCCGGCTTCGGCCGGGACGGCTTTCGCACCCGTCAATTCGCGGAAGCGAGCGACACTTGCCTGCGCGGCGGAGGCAAGCAGTCGGGAGTCACCCGAGACGGTTGTCATCTCGAAACCCCATTCGACGGCACGTGCGGCGTAGTCGGCCGTGCCGCAATGGAGCGCGGCGCGTTTGCCGTTCTTCTTGCAGGCCGCAACGATCGTCCGCAGAGCGGCGATCATGTCAGGCTCCTCGCGATCGAAGGACGGCGCGAGACGCCCCTGGTGCAGGCTGAAGGTCAGGTCTGCGGGACCGACATAGATGCCGTCGAGCCCTGGCGTTGCGGCGATCGCATCGAGATTGCGCATCGCCTCGGCGGTCTCGACCATGGCGAAAGCCAGGATCTCGTCATTGGCCTCGGCCGCGTAGTTGGCACCCGCCGAGAAGTTGGCACGCGTCGGCCCAAAACTGCGCTGGCCGGCCGGCGGATAGCGCAGGTAGCTGACGAGCTGAGCCGCCTGTTCCGGCGTGTTGATCATGGGACAGATCACGCCATAGGCGCCGGCATCCAGCACCTTCATGATGATGCCCGGCTCCAGCCACGGCACGCGCGCCATGGGCACCACCCTGGATGCACGCATCGCCTGGAACATCGGAAGCAGCATCGAATAGTCGAGCGCGCCGTGCTGGACATCGATGCTCACGCTGTCATAGCCCTGCGCGGCCATGATCTCGGCGGTGAATGGATTGCCGATCGAAAGCCAGCCATTGATCGTGGGCCGCCCTTCGGCCCAGATCTGCTTGAGCTCGTTCTTGATCAAGGCGGCCTCCTCAGAACACGATCTGCGCAAGCTTGGTGTCGAGGTAGTCACCGATACCTTCGCTGCCGCCTTCGCGACCCATTCCGGAATATTTCGTGCCGCCGAACGGAGCCTCGGACGCGGCAAGAGCGAAGCTGTTGATGCCCACCATGCCTGCCTTCAGCTCGGCCACCGTCCGGCGCGCACGCTTCGGGCTCGACGTGAAGGCATAGGCCGACAATCCCATTGGCGAAGCATTCGCCCGCTCGAGCGCCTCCTCATCCGAGGAAAACCGGCTGATCGCCGCGATTGGCCCGAAATTCTCCTCGGCAAAGACCCGCATGTCGTCGGCAACATCGGTCAGGACCGTGGGCTCATGAAAATGGCCGGCATTGAACGCCGCAACCCGATGGCCGCCCGCGACGAGCTTCGCACCGGCTTTCATGGCGTCGGACACGATGTCTTCGATCTCGGAAAGCCGGCCGGCATTGATGAGCGGGCCCATCTGCACGGATGGGTCGAGCCCGTCGCCCAGTTTCAACGCTTTGGCGCGTTGCACAAAGCCCTCGACGAAGGCGTCGTGCAGGCTTTCGTGGACGAAGAAACGATCCGGTGTGACGCAGACCTGGCCGGAATTGGCGTATTTGGTCGGCACGGAGACGTTGAGCGCGGCATCCAGATCGGCGTCGTCGAAGACGATCAGGGGCGCGTTGCCGCCAAGCTCCATAGACACCTTCTTCACTGTGTCGGCAGCATCGCGGATCATCTGCTGGCCGACGCGGGTCGAGCCGGTGAGGGACACCTTGCGCACCGCCGGCGAAGCCATGATCGGCGCATAGGTCGTGCTCGTGGGCCCAACGACCAGGCTGACCGTGCCGGCAGGAAGATTGCAGGCGCGGATGCAGTCAACCATCAGCATCGCCGTCCCGGGCGTCTGACTTGACGGCCGGACGATGGTCGAGCAGCCAGCGCCAAGCGCCGGCGCCACCTTGCGGGCGACCAGTGCCGCCGGAAAGTTCCAGGCGGTGAAGGCGGCTGCGATCCCGACAGGCTCGTGCAGAACTTCGAAACGACCGCCGGGCACGCGCGATTCGATGACGCGCCCATAGATCCGGCGGGCCTCCTCGGCGTACCAGCGGAACTGATCGACCGCCAGCCCCCATTCGCGCTCGGACTGGGCAATAGGTTTGCCGGTCTCGCTGGAGATCATCCGCGCGGCTTCGTCCTTGCGGCGGATCATCTCGTCCGCGATAGCATGCAGGGCGGACGCGCGCTCAGAACCACCCTTGGATTTCCATGCGGAAAACCCACGGGCGGCGCTAACCAGCGCCTCTTCCGTGTCCGCGCGGGTGGCGACCGGAGCCTCGCCCAGCGGCTTTTCCGTCACCGGGCTCATCACCGGCGCCGTCCCGCCATCGGATGCCTTGCGCCACTTCCCGTCGATAAACAGTCCGTAGTTCGCGTACATGGCTTATCCGATCTCGCTGACCTTCACGAAGCGGCCTTCGACCGCCGATTTCATCGCCGCCTCAGCCAGGATCAGGGCGCGGCGCCCGTCCTCAAAACCGACCAGCGGCGGCTCGCCCTTCTCGACGCAGGTGACGAAAGCGTCGATCTCGGCATCGAACGCTTCGCGGTATCGCTCGATGAAGAAGTCGAGATAAGGCGCGGCGGCTTCGGTTTGCGCGACCGAGTAGCCGCGCAGTTCGTGAGGCTTCCTGTTGCCGCTGATCACCATGCCGGTGCTGCCCAGAAGCTCGACGCGCTGGTCGTATCCATAGGTTGAGGTGCGGGAATTGTTGATGTGGCACTGCTTGCCGCTTTTGGTTCGCATCACGACCATGACGCTGTCGTAGTCGTTCAGTTCCTCCATCATCGCCGGGTCGATCAGCCGGCCTCCGATGGCGAACACCTCCTCCGGCTCCTCTCCCAGCATGAAGCGGGCGAGGTCGAAATCGTGGATCGTCATGTCGCGAAAAAGCCCGCCCGCGACCTCGTAGTAGGAACGGGGCGGCATGCCCGGATCACGCGAGGTGATAATAACCTGGTGCAGGTCGCCGATCTCGCCGGATCGTACGGCGTTCCACGCCGCACGATGACCGGGGTCGAAACGTCGGTTGAAGCCGATCTGGACCGGCACGCCCTTGGACAAAATTGCTTCGGCGCAACGGTTCACCCTTTCCAGGCTAAGATCGATCGGCTTCTCGCAGAGCACGGGTTTGCCAGCGGCCACCGCCTTTTCGATGTAGTCGGCATGCGTGTCAGTCACCGTCGCGACAAGGACCGCATCTACATCTGCCGAGGCAAATACCTCGTCGGCCGACCCCGAAGCGCGAACGCCGTGCCGCGCCGCGACAGTCTCCGCGGACGATTCGTCGATGTCATAGACGGTGGCTAGTTCCGCACGAGGATGTGCGGCGATGTTTGCCGCATGCATCCTGCCAATCCGACCGCAGCCGAGCACAGCTATCCTGAGCATGAAGTCCTCCCGGTTTGAATTTTTGCAATGATCGTTGCAAACATATTGATTTGTCAATGGGCATTCCGTATAGATTTGGAAAGACCGTCGTTAGGGAGGAGACAAAGATGACCAGGGCCACCGTCCGTCTGACCATGGCACAGGCGCTCGTGCGCTATCTGTGCAACCAGTTCACGGTCGTCGACGGCGAGAAAGTTCCGCTTTTTCCGGGAGTCTTCGCCATCTTCGGGCACGGCAACGTGACGTGCCTTTCTGAAGCACTCGAGGCGGTGAAGGACGTGCTGCCGACCTGGCGCGGCCAGAATGAGCAGTCGATGGCGCTTGCAGCGATCGGCTTTGCAAAGGCGAAGCGCCGGCGCCAGATCATGGTTGCGGCGACCTCGATCGGTCCGGGTGCGCTGAACATGGTGACGGCGGCAGGTGTCGCCCATTCGAACCGGCTGCCGGTGCTGATGCTCTCAGGCGACACCTTCGTCAGTCGCCGGCCCGATCCGGTCATGCAGCAGGTCGAGCACTTCGGCGACCCGACCATCAACGTCAATGACGCCTTTAAGGCAGTCACGCGCTACTGGGACCGCATCGTCCATCCCGAGCAGATCATCTCGTCGTTGCCGCAGGCGGTTGCGGTGCTGCTTGATCCGGCCGATTGCGGGCCTGCCTTCATCGCTTTGCCGCAGGATGTGCAGGAGATCGCCTGGGATTATCCCGAAGCCTTCTTCGAACAGACGGTGAATGAGGTGCCGCGCCCCCGGCCCGATCGCAGCCGGCTCGCCGAAGCGACGCGCCTCCTCAAAAGCGCAAAGCGGCCGCTGATCATCTCGGGTGGTGGCGTGCGTTATTCGGGTGCAGAGAAGGTCCTTGGCGATTTCGCCAAAAGGCATGGGATCCCGCTCGCGGAGACGATTGCCGGCAAGGGCACGGTTACGCACGACCACCCCGCGCATGTCGGACCGATCGGCATCGTCGGCTCAACCTCGGCCAACGCGCTGGCGGCGGAAGCCGACGTGATCATCGCCGTCGGCACACGGCTCATGGACTTCACCACCGGATCCTGGAGCGCCTTCTCGGCCGACGCAAAGTTCGTCTCGATCAATGCCGCACGCTGGGATGCCACCAAGCACCGGGCGCTCGCCGTCGTCGGCGACGCGCTGGAGACGATGAGCGAACTCGAAGGTGCCCTCGGCGACTGGAAAGCGGAGAGGGCCTGGACAGACAAGGGTCGCATCGAGTTCGCCAAGTGGAACACGATGCTTGACGGCTTCCAGAAGCCGACCAACGAGCCGGTCCCGACCTATGCGCAGGTCGTAGGCGTGGTGAACGCCAAGGCGGGCGAGCGTGACCTGCTGATCACCGCGGCCGGTGGACTGCCCGGCGAGGTGATGAAGAACTGGCGGGTGAAGGACCCCAACACTTTCGACTGCGAGTTCGGCTTCTCCTGCATGGGTTATGAAATCTCTGCCGGCTGGGGCGCGGCCATGGCCGACCCTACCCGGACGCCGATCGTCATGATCGGCGACGGCACCTACATGATGATGAACTCCGACATCTATTCGTCGGTGCTCGCCGGCCACAAGATGATTCTCGTGGTATGCGACAATGGCGGCTATGCGGTGATCAATCGGCTGCAGAACGCCAAGGGCGGCGCCTCTTTCAATAATCTGATTAAGGACTGCCGGGTGAAGGAGCCGTTCTCGGTCGACTTCGCCAAGCACGCGGAAGCCATGGGCGCCCTGACGCGCCGTGTCGAAAGCCTCGCCGATCTCGGTCAGGCGATCGAATGGGCGAAGACCACCGACCGCACCACCGTCATCACCATCGTCTCCGACGCCTTCACCTGGACCCCGGGCGATGCCTGGTGGGACGTCGGCGTGCCCGAGATCAGCGGGCGCCAGCAGGTCCGCGACGCGCATGCCGTGCAAACCGAAGGTCGCAAGAAGCAGCGCGTGGGTGTCTGAACCGTTCGGGCGCGCGGGGGCGTCCCCTGCCGGAACGATGCAAAACTCCCTGAGCATTGTTCCCGGCAGTTTTGTCGCTGCGCAGGCAGCCAGCAGCATTCGAAAATCATGATTGGAGATGACGATGAGAGCCAAGCTTGGAATCGCGCCGATCGCCTGGTGGAACGACGACCTTCCCGAACTGAGCGACGACGTCTCGCTGGAGGAGTGCCTGCGGCAGGCCCGTGAGGCCGGCTTCACCGGCATGGAGACTGGCCGCCGCTTCCCGATGGACGCGGCGGTGCTTGAGCCCATCCTGAGGCAGCATGCCATGAGCGTCTGTGGCGGCTGGTTCTCCGGCCGCTTGCTGGTCGGCAATATCGATGAAGAGAAGGACCGCATCGCCGCGCAGATGGAGTTGTTCAAGGCGACCAACGCGCCCTGCATCGTCTATGGCGAGACGGGTCGCACCATTCAGGGCGACCGCGGAACGCCGCTGGCTATGCGCCCGCGTCTCGACGACGATCAGATCAAGGCCTACGGCCGTAAGCTCACCACTTTCGGCGAATGGTGCGCGGGTCAGGGCATGCCGATTTGCTACCACCACCACATGGCCGCGCCGATCGAAAGCGAACAGGAGGTCGATCTGCTGATGAAGCATTCCGGCGAGGGTCTGCCCCTGCTCTACGATGCCGGCCATATGGCCTTTGCCGGCGGCGACGTGCTGCGGGTGGTGGACAAGCACCACGCCCGCATTTCGCATGTACACACCAAGGACATCCGCCAAGCGGTCGTGGACGGGCTCGACCGCAGCCGGGAAAGTTTTCTCGACGCGGTGGTCAAGGGAGCCTTCACCGTGCCCGGTGATGGCTCGCTCGATTTCGAGGCGATCGTCAAGCGCTTGGCGAGCCACGGCTACGAAGGCTGGTTCGTCGTTGAAGCCGAGCAGGATCCCGTCAAAAGTCCGCCGCTCGAAATGGCGAAGATCGGCCACAAGGAATTGCTGCGTGTGATGGCCGCGGCTGGCTACAGGGTGGAGGGCTGAACGCATGAACCGGATAGATGGAAAGGTCTGTGTCGTCACCGGCTCGACGCAGGGGTTGGGAGCGGCCATCGCGCATCGGCTTGCCGAAGCGGGCGCTGCAGGCGTCGTGACGCTCGGCCGCAACGAGGCCAAAGGCCGTGCCGTGGCCGACGCGATCACGCGCGAAACCGGCGTGCCGGTCCACTTCGTCAATGCCGATCTCGGCAAAGTCGAGGATTGCCGACGCGTGATCGCGGAGGCCGAGCGCGTCTACGGCAAGATACATGTGCTGGTGAACGCTGGTGCCCGCACGGACCGTGGCACCATCCTCGATACGTCGCCCGAACTCTTCGACGCCCTGTTCGCCGTCAATGTGCGCGGACCTTATTTCCTCATGCAGGAGGCCATCAGGCACATGATCCGCAATGGCATTGAGGGTGCGATCTGCAACATCGGCTCGATCTCGGAACATGCCGGCCAGCCCTTCATCAACGTCTACTGTGCTACCAAGGCGGCGCTGGCAACCTTGACCCGCAATACAGCGTTTTCCGTGATGAAGAACCGCATCCGCGTCAACCAGCTTGATGTCGGCTGGATGGCCTCCGACCATGAGCGGGAGTTACAGGCGAGTGAGACGGGCGATTCCAATTGGGAAGCGAAAGCGGTCGCAAACCTGCCCTTCGGGCGCCTGATCGACCCCCGCGAGGTCGCGCGGGCGGTAAACTTCCTTGTTTCGGACGATGCCGGGCTCATGACAGGTTCGGTGGTGGATTACGACCAGACAGTCCTTGGTGCCGCATCCGGCCCCATGGCCGTGCCTGAAAAGGCGATGGCGTTTTAACCTTCCGACACCGATTGAGAATCGACGGCCGGAGGATCGCCGGTGCTGCGACAGGTTTCGCGGTTTGGAGTCCCTACCGCTCGGTAACCGTTGGAATGCGGGGATTGACTGCGTTGTTCTGAAGCCTGGCCGCCAAGGCCACGGTCAAAGCCTGGGCAAGACACATAGGAGCCGCCAGCGAGCGCGAGAAAGTGTATTCGTGCTCCGGAACTGCGAAGAGAACGCGCGCGCTCTTGGCCAATGGAGACAGCGTGCTGTCCGAGATCGCCACGATGGGTATACCTCTCCCCGCGGCTTCTTCCACAACATTGACGACCTCGTTCGCATAGAAGCGGAACGACACCGCAAACAGCAGGTCCGTCTTCCGCATCGCGCGGGCCATATGCGTGGCCAGTCCGCCGCCCGGATCCAGGAGCACGCAGCGCTTACCCAGCATGGTCAGTATATAGCGAAGGAGTTCGACGACCGGTGCCGAGCGAAGTTGTCCCATCAGATAGACGACGTCGGCCTTCTCGAGCAGGCTAACGGCTTCCGCCAGATCCTCGGGCTGAATACCGGTGAGCATCTCTTTCAGGGACGCGATGTCACGGACGACCAGATCGTGCATGAATCCCATCTCGCTGCGATCCGTCCGCTCCCCCAGTTCCTTCTCCAACGCCTTGACGCGGGCTTCGAAGCCGGGAGCCGCGGTGGACAATCGTTTCTGGAAGAGGCTCTGCAGGTCCTTGAACCCCTCATACCCCAATGCTTGGGCAAATCGGACGAAGCTGGACGCGTGAACGCCGCTGCCTTCCCCGATCGAGTTCACCGATCGCACCGCGACGTCATTCGGATTTTGGGTGAGATACAACGCAATCTTCTGGTACGACTTGCTCATCCCATCATACCGGTCGTGTATCACGCGGATGAGATCCTCATAGTCCTTGGGAGCCTCGACCTTCTCGTCCACGATGCACATCCTTGCAATTTTTGTTGCATGATGGCGTCTTTGAAGGTTTTTGACCAGCAGAGAGTTGTCAACTCTGTCATCGGGCCACAAGTTGTGACTTCCGGTCGTACTGCGCAGGTCAGCTTCGCGCTAGAAAAACGGATCGGAGCGCCGAAGAGTGCGCATCGCGCGTCCGCGCACCAAGAGGGCTGCGACGGGTCCGTGCGAAGGAGACGCGTCAGAGGAGCAGCGGTTTCGGACAGGCTTAGGAATAGAAGGCCGGAAAGTCGACCGCTCCACCGCCCGACCAAAAGGCTTCGCGGCGGCGAAGATCTTTGCCGACGCCGCCCACTACGACTTGGAGAATACCTGCTGCCTTATGCGATCCGCAGAGTTACCGATCCGGAAGCAAGCCTCATGGTCTTCTTGGAGAGCACATATCGCGCCGCCGCAGACCTCGCGGACTGGGATTCAGCCGGTCTCGAATGTGCATTCGGGCAACCTCTGCGACCACGGGCTCCGCAAGTGCTCTGTCGCGCCGACGTTCGCAACGGCAAGTCCGTCCTACGACCCTGAAAACATCATCGGCTGCGCTTCAGCGGTACTGCATTTGGTACTGCATCGCCAACTTAAACCCCCTTAAGCTTTGATTTTTATTAGCTTTTCCGGACAGTCCGTCCAGTCCATCATTGAAATCGACATGGATGTCCTGGCCGCGTCGCCGATTTCTCGCCATAGCTTCCATTCGAGCGATCGAACCGCTGCAAACGTTGCCATTCTCCGGAGATTAGCCAAGATCCGATTATGCCGCCTTCCGATTTGTGGCGCGATAGATGCCATAGCCGATCTTGATGAGCAGGCCCTCGTCACACATCCGGGCCAGATAGCAGCCGGAATTCCGATGTCCGTGAGATCGCGTGTTCGCACACTTGTCGCTCCCATGCGCCCATGCGAGTGCGATCGCCCGTTTTTCTTGAGTGACGGTTTCGGCCCACCGGCCAAGAGGACGCGCTCCGCGCGCTCGCGGTCACGCTTGCGGATCTTGATGGTAGGCTGTGGCGTAGATTTGTAGATTGGAAAGGGATCGGCAGCTCATGCTTCGCAGTTTCGCTCAGCCCGGGGCCAAAGCCTTTTCTACGCTAAGGCGCGATTTTGCACGCCTCTCAATGCCCCCACAGCGCCACCGTAATGAGCTCACCGCGCATAGCCTTCATTCACGGTTTGCTATTCGCAGCGCCCGAATCGAGGTGATTTTTTGCGCGATCTGGAATGGGTGCTCGCTCGTATTCATAGCAAGCCATTCGATCTTCTCCAGCTCGCGTTCTACTAGATGCAGATGCTCGTATCTCAGCATGCCATTCAGCAGCCCGAGTACGTCGCTGTAGCCGTACTGCTGGTTCCTTTCGAGCACCCGGTTCACGTACGAGCGCCGGAATATGTTGTCGACGAGAGCAGGCTTGAATTCATAGCGCTCGTATACCGTTTGGAGCGCGTCTTCGAGCCGGTTGAGCCGCCACAACGCGTATACGATGAGGTAAGACACGCCGTAATACTCGCGATCCCTAACGAGGCGGTCCAGCAAAAGTGACGGGAACTTCGCCAAGCGATCTTCGGGAAGCTTTGAGGCGTACTCAACGATCGCATCGCCAATCTCAGAGACGATCTTCGGCCCGCTCTCGACCACGATGTCCTGCCGCTCGGAAGCGCGGTCGGACGCCCACCAATCCTGGTAGATCGACTTTATCTTCGCGTTCCCCTTTACTGCCGAAATGGTCCCCAGCCCGCCATGCTGGCGACCGTGCCGCGCATAGCGCCCAATCTCCTCTTTCAGGAGCGACGCCAGAGCCTTCTCGTCTTGGTCAGCGATCTCTGCAATCGCCTCGGAGTTGAGTTTCGTCGTCTTGACGCGTTGGCGCTCGGGCTTGTATTCGATGCCCCGTTTTCGCGTCCGATGCCCGTTGTGATCGACGAATGTGAAATCGTAGCGTTTCGTGGCCTTCAGGTGATGCTTCCTAGGGGGGACCATGAAGTGCGTGGAAATCGGGACCGTCGCCTTTGGCGGGATGACAGGTTCGCCATCGTGCGCCCTCGGCCCATCCACAATGAGATCGCCCTTGACACGTGGTCGGTCGATTTCCACCCCCACCATACGCAGAGGACGGTCGCTGTTGTTAGTCAGCCACCAATCGTTTTGCAGTTGAAGGAGGAATGTACCATCCGACTGTCTCGCCAGATGCCACCTGTTCTCTTTCGGTCGTTCGGTGATAGTCGGGCGCGACGCCCAGCTCTTCACGACGTCGGGTACGAAGGGCCTTCCTACCCGTTCAATGAACTGCACGATCGCGGCAGTAGCCGACGAAGACTTGGGAATTGCTTCGTCTTCGTTATCTTGCGACATCTGAATGTCCTACCGCCAACGCCACCACGGCACAATATACAAGACGGCGAGCATTGCGTAAGCGATTTGAAGCAGGGTCATCGAGGTCGCTCCGTTGGACGATGACCTAGCCATTTATCGAAGATTTTTTGTCATGGGTGACAAATCCTTTGTCACGCACGACAAATCTTTTTCCGAAATCCGGAAAGATCGCGCTGCGGTTCAGTGCCCTCCCATACCGAAGAACGCGATGAGGTAGCCAACGAAGGCAATGAACGCGCCCGCGGCGAGGCAGAGATAAGCGATCTGGAGAAGTGTCATAAGCGGCATCCTTTGTTGCTGCTTACTCTATAGCGCTCCGCAAACCGTGTTGCGTTTTATGGTGACACGCTCCTGTCATTCGACGGCAAGCGCAAACACAGGCGCGCAGTACGTGCGGCAACTGAACGGCGAATACGAGAAACACTACGCGCCAATTTCATTGACGCTAGACAGGCCAATACGACGCGTACGAACAAACACTAGCCGATGGCGCTAGCCGCACTAGCGAACGAACACTGCATTGTCCGCAATGACGAACTCAATGCGTCGAACGACGCTAAGCACCGCGAACTGTCATATGGTCAGCGCAGACACTTGATTGACCAATTAGGCCAATTGGCGATTGACAGTGCATTTGATAAATGCGCCGAACCTACGGCAATTAGCAATGCTAACGTTGACATCGCCCTGATGCAGCACCTTGGATTTGATCGCTTCGCAATCGCCGGGCACGATCGGGGAAGCCACACCGCCTTTCGGACTGCTATGGATCATCCCTCCGCGGTGACACATCTCATCGTGCTCGATGCCGTTCCTATCCTCGAAGCGCTTGAACGATGTGATACACGCTTTGCAACCGCGTGGTGGCATTGGTTCTTCTTCGCCCAGCAAGAGAAGCCGGAGCGCGCTATCAATGCCGATCCCGATGCTTGGCATGGTGGCTCCGCCGAACAGATGGGCCCAGAGGCCTATGCCGATTACAGCGCGGCCGTTCACGATCCGCGGGTCATTCACGGAATGATAGAAGATTATAGGGCAGGTATCACGATAGACCGTCTGCACGACGCGGAAGACCGAGAGGCGGGCCGCCGTATTGAATGATGGTTCTGTGGTCGCTGCGTGATGACCTTGAGCAGCTTTACGGCGATGTTCTCGAAGTTTGGCGACCGTGGACGGCGGCGTGACAGCAGGGGAAGGCCCTGGACTGTGGTCACCACATGGCTGAGGAAGCACCGGATGCGCTCGCGGCCGAAATCCTGCGATTCTTGGGGCCCTGCTAGGCTCTGCCTGCCGTGGCACGTATCCAAGCATTGACGCCCGGCAAGCCATGTTGTCCGCTTCGCCCGCAATGCGGACCCAATGTGAGGGCTTCGGAACTTCGACTTTGGGTCAAATGCCGAATTTGGTCCGCTGTAACATAGCTCCGACTTCCTTGCGCGCCGAGCACGAAATACCACCGATCCTGCCGACATCATGGCACACCTCGAGTGAAGCCTTCGTCTCGAGCCCCTCGGCACGGTTCCGTTCGCGCGATAGAAGCAGCGGTTGGCGATTGAGCAGCATGGAATCGCCGAATTCATGCGCGCGGTAGCGGTAGGCGGCAAAGGCTTCGGAGGCCTTGGCGAGCAGAGCATCGTCGGCAAAGGCGCGCAGGAGCTCGAAATGGCTTTCGCCGGGCTGGTGGACGCCTGTGAGAATCGCATCGACCACGCG
>NZ_JAMYQL010000041.1:0-41778 GCF_040320865.1 Mesorhizobium sp. M0598
CCGTCATGTGTCCGCCGCTCCGCTAAACACGGGGGCTGCGCGGCGGACACGCCGACGTCACCGCAATGCCACGCCATTTTGCAGAACTTGACGCACACAACTCGCCAGGACGTACCGACCCCCTCTGTCGCCTTTGGCGACATCTCCCCGTCGAGGGGGGAGATCACACCTAGCCGAATCGCTCAATCCAAACCCGAAAAACCCTCTTCCTCCAGCACCTCGGTGCCGCCGAACCGGAACGGCGCGAAGGAGGCGCGGTGCAGCCGCGCCACCGGCCCGTGCAGATCGATCGCCGTGCGATGGCGCACAGTGGCGTAGCCCATATGCAGTTCGAAGCCGTAACGCGCATGATGGCTGCCGCAGCCACACATCATACGGTCGCGCATCACCTTGGCGACGATCGAGGCTGCGGCGATCGACTGCGAGCGCTGGTCGCCCTTGATCAGTGCTTTGCCCTCGCAGGGCAGGCCGGGCGGCACGTCGCGGCCATCGGCAAGCGCCAGCTTCGGCCGGATTGACAGGCCGGCCACGGCACGGCGCATCGCCTCCAGGCTGGCCTTGAGGATGTTGCTGGCATCGATGCCCTCGGCGCTGACCGACGCCATCGATACGGCGAGTGCGGAGCCGAGGATTTTCAGGAACAGCGCCTCACGCTGCAAATGCGTCAGCCGCTTGGAATCGTCGAGGCCATCGGGGATGTTGGCGGGATCGAGCACCACCGCTGCAGCCACCACCGGCCCGGCGACCGGGCCGCGGCCGGCCTCGTCCATCCCCGCCACCGGCCACAGGCCTTCGGCCATCGCCTTCGTCTCGAACGAGAAGTCGGGTTTCTCGACAATTTCGAAGAGAAGCGGAGAATCGGAACGCGGGCGAGCCATGGTGCGGCGAGGTTCGCATCGGCTCCGATTCTCCGCAAGTCCCTCCGGGTCGGGCGGGGCACCGGACCAGGAGGGGCTACCGTCTGCAAGCCCGGGGACAGGACAGGCCGGACGGGATTTTTGCCTGTTGCCGGCCGTTTCAACCGGCTGGCGCGAGACGCTTTGTCACAGCAGCATCAACTGCTCGGTTGCCTTGGCGGCGGGGACGAACTGGTCGGTCCTGAGCGAGCGCCGCTCGGCATTGAGGCCGAGCCGTTTGGCAGCGATCTCGAAGCGCCGGCCGATCTGCCAGGCATAGGGGCCGGAGCCCTTCATGCGCTTGCCCCATTCCGAATCGTAGTCCTTGCCGTCGCGCATCGAACGGATCAGCGACATGACGTGGCGATAGCGGTCGGGATAGTGGCGCAGCAGCCAGTCCTTGAAGATAGGCGCGACCTCCAGCGGCAGGCGCAGCAGCACATAGCCGGCTTCACGCGCGCCCGCTGCCTGCGCCGAATCGAGGATGCGCTCCATTTCCGGGTCGGTCAGTCCGGGGATAATCGGCGCGACCATCACCGAGGCCGGTATGCCGGCGTCCGAAAGCTGCCTGATCGCCTCCAGCCGCTTGGTCGGCGTCGACGCTCGCGGCTCCATCGTTCTGGCCAGCATCCTGTCCAATGTCGTCACCGACAATGCCACCTTGGCCAGCCCGCGTTCGGCCATGCGTGACAGAATGTCGATATCGCGTGTCACCAGCGCCGATTTGGTGACGATGCCGACCGGATGCCCGCGCGCCTCCAGCACTTCGAGGATCTCGCGCATGATCCGGTATTGCTTCTCGATCGGCTGATAAGGATCGGTGTTGGTGCCGATGGCGATGGTGCGCGGCTGGTAATTATCCCTGGACAATTCCTTGTCGAGCAGCCGCGCCGCATCCGGCTTGGCAAACAGCTTCGATTCGAAATCCAGCCCCGGCGACAGGCCCATGTAGCTGTGCGTCGGCCGCGCGAAGCAATATACGCAGCCATGTTCGCAGCCACGATAGGGGTTGATCGAGCGGTCGAAGGAGATGTCGGGCGATTCGTTGCGGGTGATGATGGTGCGCGGCTTCTCGACCTGTACCTCGGTCTTGAAGGGCGGCAGCTCCTCCAGCGAATTCCAGCCGTCGTCGAACACGTGCCGGCTGACCGGCTCGAAACGGCCGGACGGATTGATGCCCGCCGACCTGCCGCGATTGCGGTCGGGACGGACGCGCATGCCGCTCTGCTCGATCATCGCATTCGCCATCTCGGCCCTGCCAGCGCCGAAGGCTGCAATATCGGCACGCACGATCTGTTCCATTTTGGCCCTTTCCCAGTGACTGTCCACCCGCTGTCGAATCGCTCTGCTCATGAATGTATTCCTATCGCGTAATGAGAACAAAGCAAGAACTTTCTCGCGGCGCGCCGCAAAAACTGGCGCTGCCCACCGCTTTCCGCTATTCGGCTAAACATGCTCAGCGTCCTGATCGAAACCCTGAATGACGAGGAGGGCCTTGCCCGCACGCTCGCCTCGCTGATCGGCGGCGCGGTCGAAGGCGTGGTGCGCGACGTTCTCGTCTGCGACACCGGCTCGACCGATCAGACGCACCGCGTCGCCGAACATGCCGGGTGCCACTATGTCAGCGGCGGCATCGCCGCCGGCATCAGGCAGGCCAAGGGCGACTGGCTGCTTTTGCTGGAACCGGGCGCGCGGCTGGGAGAGGGCTGGATCGACGAGGTCGTCGCTCATACGGCCAGGCAAACCATTGCGGCGCGGTTCTCGCGGGCACGCGGCAGCCGCGCGCCGTTCCTGTCGCGCGTTTTTGCCGGAAATCGCGCTCTCGCCGAAGGCCTGGTGATCAGCAAGCGTCAGGCCGCCGCGCTGTCGAAGAATGCCCGCAGCGCCGAAGCGATCGCCCGCGGCCTGGCGACCAGGAGGCTCCACGCCGAGATCTGGGTCGCGCCGCGGAAGTGACGGCTTACCGTGCCGGTTCAGGGAACCCCGCCCAAGCAAATTTCTGGCGGGTCGTGGTTTATTGTGCATTGCACAAAATCTGGCCCGGGGTTACCATTCCCGGCGATATGGGCGAATAGGGTTTGGGGTGTGCCGGAGCGGCGACGACTAACGTCGATGCTGTTCCATCGACATTTTGAGGACCCCGATGACCCTTTCAAGCCCTGACAAGTCCGGCGCTGCAAGCCTCGAGGCGATCGCACGCAACGGCGGCACGCTGCGCCGCATCGCCGCCCGCATCCCGACCTATCTTTCCGACCTTCGCGAGAATCCGGCATGGCTGCCGATGTTCATGCTGGCCCGCACCATGCCGGCGCGGCGGCTGCACTGGCGCGGTGCAAAGCCCGTTCCGCCGGCGCGCAATGTCGGTGAAACGATGTTCGCCGGCGTCGACCGCGATGCCGTCGTCGGCGCGCTGCGCACCGAGGGGCTCTATTCGGGCCTGATGCTGCCGGCCGCCATCCATGAGGAGATCGCCCGCTTCGCCGAGCGCACGCCATGCTTCGGCAATTTCGACCGCCGGCTGGAATTCCTGCCCGAAAAACACGCCGATGCCGAAAAGCATTTCGGCCGCCCGCTGCTCAGCGGTCACTATTTCGAACGGGTCCTCGATTGCAACGCTGCGGTCGCCGTGCAGCGCGATCCGCTGCTTCTCGATATCGCAGCGCACTATCTCGGCAGCCAGGCCAAGCTGATCACGACCCGCGTCTGGTGGAGCTTTCCGACCGGTGGCGTCTCGGACGCCGACAAGAACATGGCCTCGCTCGGCAAATACCATTTCGATCTCGACGACTGGCGCATGCTGAAGTTCTTTTTCTACCTAGTGCCGGTCGACGCCGACACCGGGCCGCATGTCTATGTCCGCGGCTCCCACAACCGCCGCATCCTGAAGCATCAGCTGACGCTGCTGGTCGGCCATTCGGCGGAAGAGGTGCTGGGCGTCTACGGCGAGCAGAGCCCGGTCACGCTGACCGGGCCGGCCGGCCTCGGCTTTGTCGAGGATCCGTTCGGCTTCCATATGGGCACCGTGCCGACGCGCACGCCGCGGCTGATGATGGAAGTTGGCTTCGGCGTCTCGCCGCCCTCGCGCCGGCGTTTTCACGGCGAGCCGGTCATTCGCTAAACCGAGGTCGCTTGGCTGATACCTCGGTTCGCCTCAGCCGCGCCGCAAATGCTCGTCCAGCCGCGGCATTATCTCGACGAAGTTGCAGGGCATGTGCCGATAGTCGAGCTGCGGCTTCAAGATGCCGTCCCAGGCGTCCTTGCAGGCGCCGGGCGAGCCCGGCAGCACGAAAACGAAGGTGGCGTTGACGACGCCGCCGGTTGCCCGGCTCTGGATCGTCGAAGTGCCGATCTTGTCGTAGGAGATGCGGTGGAACACTTCGGAAAAGCCGTCCATGCGCTTTTCGAAGATCGGCTCCAGCGCTTCCGGCGTCACGTCGCGGCCGGTGAAGCCGGTGCCGCCGGTGGTGATGACGACATCAATCGCTTCGTCCCTTGACCAACCCAGGACCTTGTCGCGGATCTTGTCGCGGTCGTCGGTGACGATGTCGCGGGCGGCCAGGACATGGCCGGCCTCGGCAATGCGGTCGGCCAGCGTCTGCCCGGATTTGTCGTCGGCGAGGCTGCGCGTATCGGAAACGGTCAGTACCGCGATGCGCACGGGAACGAAGGGGCGGCTCTCGTCAATCCTGGCCATGGGCATCAACCTCCGATGTCACGCTTCGCGTCGCCGCGACAAACCAGTCGGGATGGCGGCCGCGGATATCGACGGCCGCGCGCTTGGCCACATTGCCGGTCTCGAACAGCCCGAAGCAGGTGGCGCCGGAACCGGACATCCTGGCAAAACCGGCTCCGGACTTGTTGAGCACGGAAAGCGCCTTGCCGATGGCGGGCTGGATTGCGCGCGCCGCAGGCTCGAGGTCGTTGCGGGTGATCTCCAGCCAGTTGCGGATGCTGTGGAAGTCGAGGTTGCGCGGCAGCGGCGGCAGCCCCGCATTGTCGCGGCGGCCAAGCGCCTCGAACACGTCGGCCGTCGAGACGGCAGTGCCGGGATTGACGAGCACCAGACCCAGCGCCGGGAAACCTGGCACGAGCGTCAGCTCGTCGCCGATGCCGCGGGCGATCAGCGGCTTGGCAGCGAGGCACATCGGCACGTCGGCGCCGAGCGACAGGCCGATCCGCGCCAGTTCGGCATCGCCGACATCAAGTCCCCAGGTCTGGACCAGGGCACGCAGCACAGCCGCCGCATCGCTCGACCCGCCGCCGACACCGGACGCGACGGGCAGGTTCTTTTCGAGCCTGATGGCGACAGCCGGTGCGTGCTGGGGACCGGCCTCGCGCCGCAGTGCATCGCGCGCTCTCACCACCAGATTATTGTCGTCGACCGGCACCGCGGAGGCGTATTTGCCGGACACGGAAAACCCATCGCTGTCCGCAAGTTCCGTCTCGATGCGGTCGCCGAAGCGCGTGAACACAGCCAGGCTTTCGATCGTGTGATAACCGTCGGCGCGCTGGCCGGTGACGTGCAGCGCGAGATTTATCTTGGCGTGCGCATGCGACGCCCGGATGCTGGCCTCGGAGTTCACTGGCTCGGCCGCGTGGGGGACGACGGTCAATCCTTGGCCAGACGGTATTCGCCGGTCTTCGGGTCCTTGACCAATGTTCCCATCGTGCCGTTGGCGGCCTGCTTTTCGGTACGCCGCACCTTGGCGGTCACTCGCTCGGCTTCCCTGACGAAGGAGCGGTAGCCGAAATAGGCGGCAATGCCGACGACGGCGAAGAAAATGATCTGCGGCATGTCAAACTCCTCCCTCGCAAGGCCGGCAAGGCGGCCGGTCGGGTCGGTTGATGATTTATGCTAGACGCTTTCACCGGCTTTTCAAAGCCCGAAGCGCGCCCACAGCGCG
This sequence comes from Mesorhizobium sp. M0598, assembly GCF_040320865.1. Taxonomy (NCBI): domain Bacteria; kingdom Pseudomonadati; phylum Pseudomonadota; class Alphaproteobacteria; order Hyphomicrobiales; family Phyllobacteriaceae; genus Mesorhizobium; species Mesorhizobium sp. M0598. The sequence continues at coordinate 5,801 of NZ_JAMYQL010000041.1, forward strand.
CGCTCTTCCGCCGCATCGATAACGCCGCTTGCCGCGGCGGCGGCTATGTCGGGCGCCGAAAAGCTCGAGCCGAACAGGCCGAAGCGGCCGAACAGGCCGCGCGGCGCGGTGATCAGCTTGAGCTGGGTTTTCGGCCCGAAACGGCTCTTCAGCACGCTGCGCATGTCGCCGAGCGCATCGACCAGCCCGAGCTCCAGCCCTTTTTTGGCCGTCCAGAACAGGCCGGTGAACAGGTCGGGATCGTCCTTGAGCTTGCTGCCGCGCCTGTCCTTGACGAGATCGATGAAGGTCTCGTGCACCTCGAGCTGCAGCGCCTTCAGGCGCTCGACGTCTTCCTTCTTTTCCGGCTTGAACGGGTCGAGCACCGCCTTGTTCTGGCCGGCGGTGTGGACGCGGCGCTCGACGCCGATCTTCTTCAACAGCTCCGGAAAGCCGAACGAGGCCGAGACCACGCCGATCGAGCCGACGATGGAGGACGGGTCGGCAAAGATCTCGTCGCCGGCGACCGCGATCATGTAGCCGCCCGATGCCGCCACGTCCTCGACGAAAACCAGGACTTTCTTGTTCTTCTCGCCCGCCAGGTCGCGGATGCGCCTGAAGATCAGCCTCGACTGCACCGGCGAGCCGCCGGGCGAATTGATCGAGATGGCGACCGCCGGCGCGTCGAAGGAAAACAGCTTTTCGAGAAGACCGGCGGTGGAAGCGAGCGACAGGCTCGGCCGGAACTGGCCGCCGCCGGGCATGATGGTGCCGTGCAGCCGGATGACCGGAATGGTGACGACGGTGGAGCGCCAGGATTTCGGCAGCAGGCGGTTGAAAAGGCGTTTCACGAGGGGGCGGTCTCCGGTCGATTTGCTTGAGGCATGTAGGAATTCGTCGGCCAACGGCAATGCCGTCATCACGGCAATCAAAATGGATCAGTCTCCGAACAGCGACGCCAGCCCGTTATTGATCAGCTCTGCCCGTTCCGAGGGGCCATTGCCTGAGTAGGCATGCAGCATCAGCGGCGGCCGGATCGACAGTTTGCCGCGTGCGCCGAGTGCTGCCCGGACAACTATGCGGATCGCCGCCGCTTCGGGGCGAGGGTGGACGGCCAGCATCTCGGCATCGCCGAAGCGGCCGGCGATGGCATCGAGGATGGCGCCGAGCTGTTCCGGCCGGGCGATGACGGCCAGCCCGCCGCCCGGTCTGACCACCGCGGCCGCGCTGCGGATCCAGCTGTCGAAAAGCCCGTCCTCCGAGACATGCGCGGCCTTTCTCAGCGGATCGGGCGTCGCGCGATCCTCGGCGGCATTGAACGGTGGGTTCATGATGACGAAATCGAAGCTGTTGTCCTCGAGGCCGGCGGCCGTTCGCGCCCGGCCCGACAGCGCGACATCGGCGACGAGCACCGAGGCGCGGTCGCTGAGATGCGCATTGCCGGGATGGGCAAGCGTGGTGGTGGCGAAGGCCGCCATTTCCGGGGAACGCTCGACAAGCACGGCCTCTGCAGCGGGGCAGCGCGACAGTACCGCCAGGCCGGCCGCACCAGCGCCCGCGCCAAAGTCGGCAAGCCGCCCGGCGAACGAGGACGGCACGGCAGCCGCCAGCATCATCGCATCCATGCCGGCGCGGTGGCCCGCCTTTCTCGGCTGCACCAGCCAGAAGCGACCGCGATGGAAGGCGTCGACCGTATGAGCCGGCATGTCCGGGACAAGGGCAGCGGGCGACGCGGACATTATTTTTGGCGGATCTCGTTGGCGATGCCAGCATCCGTCAGGATGCGCCGCGCCGCATCGGCCTTGTCGGCGTCGACCATGACACGGCGGGGCAGGATGCCGATCGAGCCGTCGAGGACGCTCATATTCTGGTCGGCGACGAAACAGCCGATGCCGGCATCGCGCATCAGCGATTCGACAAACGAAATGATGACGGCGTCGTTGGTGCGGATGAGCTCTATCATCGGATGAAACTCGCAGTTTGCGGCGTTGATGTAAACGTAGGCGTGATCATGTACCAGAGCCGGCGCGCCAATTCGCCTCTTGCCGCGCCGGTGGGTGACACCCTAGAGTCTGTCCAGGGACCATGTTGCCGTCGTGCATATCGAGGTTGGGAGTTTTGCCGTGGGTGTCGTTCTCAACATTGAAAACGGGAAGCGCGAAGCCGCCTCGATAAAGGACCTCATCGACCTGACCGCGGCCGACATGGGGCGCGTCAACAAATTGATCCTGTCGAAGGCCGGCTCCGATGTCGAGATGATTCCGGAGATAGCCAACCATCTGATCTCGTCCGGCGGCAAACGGCTGCGGCCGATGCTGACGCTCGCCGCCGCCCAGATGTTCGGCTATTCCGGCGACGGCCATGTCAAGCTCGCCACATCGGTCGAATTCATGCATACCGCGACACTTCTCCACGACGACGTCGTCGACGAAAGCGGCATGCGGCGCGGCAAGAAGACGGCGCGTATGATCTGGGGCAACCAGGCCAGTGTTCTGGTCGGTGATTTCCTGCTCGGCCAGGCCTTTCGCATGATGGTCGATGTCGGCTCGCTTGAAGCGCTCGATATCCTGTCGAGCGCGGCCTCGGTTATCGCCGAAGGCGAGGTGATGCAGCTCGCTGCCGCAAAAAACCTCGAGACCACCGAGGATGAGCATTTCGCGGTGATCAAGGCCAAGACCGCGGCGCTGTTTTCGGCCGCCGCCGAGGTCGGCCCCGTCATCGCTCAGGCGACGCGCAATGATCGCGCAGCACTCCGCTCCTACGGCATGAATCTCGGCCTTGCCTTCCAGCTGATCGATGACGCGCTGGATTACGGCGGCACCAGCAAGGATCTCGGCAAGAATGTCGGCGACGATTTTCGCGAGGGCAAGGTGACGCTGCCGGTGATCCTCGCCTATCGGCGCGGCACCAAGGCCGAGCGCAGCTTCTGGAAACGCGCCATCGAGGACAATGCCGCCGACGATGCCGGGCTGGAGAAGGCCATCGGCCTGATGCTCCGCCACGGCGCGATTGCCGACACCATCGGGCGCGCGCGCCATTTCGGCGAAATCGCCCGTGACGCGCTGGCGCCGCTCGAGGCGACGCCGCAGAAATCGGCGCTGATCGACGTCATCGATTTCTGCATCAGCCGGGTGAATTGACAGGCGTCGCGGCGCGCGGGACGCCGCCTGTTCTCATCGCGCCTTTGCCGGAAGCACTATTGCTGCCAGCAGACTGACGACGATGCCCGCCGCCGCAAGCCAGAAGGCGACCTGGATGCCGTCGGCGACGGCAATTTTCAACGCATTGCCGGACAATTCGCCGATTTGGCTGTTCGCAATCGCAATCAGCACGGCCATGCCGATGGCGTTGCCGACATTGAGCGTCGTCGAAGCCATCCCCAAGGCGACGCCTTGCTGGTCATGGGCAACGCCGGAAGCGGCGGCAATCCACATTGCGGTCCAGACGATGCCTTGTCCGACGCCGGAGACGATCAGGCCGGGTACGAGGGACAGATAGCTGCTGTCGGCAGTCGCGCCTGATACCATCAATGCTGTGCCGACCGCGCCGACCATCATGCCGCCGACCAGGGTGCTGCGCGTCGAAAAGCGCGTTGCCAGACGCTCGCCGAGTTGCGTACCGGTGGCGATGGCGACCGACGGCACGAGAAAGGCGAGGCCCGTCTGCAAGGCAGTGAAGCCGTGCACGTTCTGCAGCAGCACGGTGAGGAAGTAGGGCAGCGCGCCGAAAGTGGCCATGTAGAGGAAGGTTATCGTCATGCCGGCGACAAGGCTGCGGTTGTGGAACAGGCGCAGCGGCATCAGCGGATCGGCGCTGTTGGCCTCGATCACGGTGAAGGCGATCAGGAAGAATGCCGCCAGTGCCGCGCTGACAATGATTGCGGTCGATCCCCAGCCATATTCGGGCCCCTGAACCAGTGTGAAGACAAGCAGCGTCGCGCCGGCGGTGACGGTCAGTGCGCCCGGCAGATCGAAGCTGCGTTGCTCGTGCCACTTGCGATCGCGCGGGATGATGGCGAAAGCCGCGATGATGGCGACCCCGGCCAGCAGCACGTTGACATAGAAGACCGACGGCCAGCCGAAGGCGCTGGTCAGAAACCCGCCGGCAAGCGAACCGAGCGTCAGGCCGCTGGCGCCTGCGCCGCCCCAGACGGCGAGCGCCCGGTTGCGTTCCGGTCCTTCGGCGAACAGGCGGTTGATCAGCGACAGCGTCGCCGGAAACAGGAACGCGGCGCCGATGCCTTGCACGGCGCGTGCCGCGATAATGATTTCCGGCGACCAGGCCAGGCCACCGACGAGGGACGAAAGCGCGTAGAGCCAGAGCGCGAAGATGAAGACGCGGCGCTGGCCGATCAGGTCGGCGGCCCGGCCGCCGAACAGCAGGAAGCCGCCGGTGAACACGGTGTAGGCGCTGACCACCCACTGCAGGGTCTGGCCTGAAAATCCGAGGCCGGCGCCGATCTCCGGCAGCGCCACGAAGACGATGTTGAGGTCGAGCGAGATGATGAGCTGCGCGAAGGCGAGCAGCGCCAGCGTTGCGCCATGTTTCGCCCTGCTTGCTCCCTGCGTTATCGCCCCGAGCGGCGCGCCTTGATCGAGTGAACTCATGTCGGACTCCTTGTCGACAATTGTTTAATGATCGACAAAGAATTGAGGTTTGCAATCCGAAGTCAAGCAGATTATTTGTTGATCGACAAAAATTGGAGACCGCCATGGCAGGCAGGCCAAGGGAATTCGACCGCGACCAGGCGCTGGAGAAAGCCCGGGACACTTTCTGGAGGCGCGGCTACGAGGGCACCTCGATGGCCGATCTCGTATCGGCGCTTGGTCTCGCATCGGCGCGCATCTATGCCGCCTTCGGCTCGAAGGAGGATCTGTTTCGCGAAGCGGTGGCACTTTACGAGGCCAATGAGGGCGGCTTCGCCACACGCGCGCTGCAGGAAGAACCAAATGTCCGGCGCGTCATCGAGCGCATGCTTCGCGACGCCGTCGAAATCTATACGCGGCCGGGGCAGCCGCAGGGCTGCATGGTGGTGACGGCCGCGACCAATTGCGCGGTCGAAAATGACGCCGTGCTGCAATGGCTGGCGGAGCATCGGCTGGCGCGTACCGCGTCGATCGTCGAGCGATTGAAAAAGGCCGTGCGCGATGGCGAATTGAAGCCGGATACCGATGCCGAGGCGCTGGGTGACTATTACGCCACGCTGATGCACGGCCTTTCGGTCCAGGCACGCGACGGCGTGCCGAAAAAGCGGCTGCACGATCTTGTCACCGTCGCCATGCAGGCGCTGGACGCAAGCCTTTCGCAACCGTCCTGACGCCGGTTTCCCATTGCCGGAGTGTCGCAATGCGGTCGTGCGACCTCTTTCGGCATGGTTTATTAATTGCTTGACCCGATTGTGAATTCGGGCCGGGTTGAAGCACGACCCCAAAAAGGCCATGCTTTACCTGTAAGGATCGAGTCTACGGCGATCCCGCTGACGCGGAGATGGCGTTTGGCTGAAAGGGATATGATGCGGCAAGGATATGCGCGCTGGCTGACGGGGCTGGCAATCGCGACGGGCATGGCGATCTCGGCTTTGCCGGCGCATGCCAAACAGACCGCCGAGCCGGTCAGGATCACATCCTTCTCGGGGGCCTATCTCGCCGCCAGGATCGCCGACGGCGACAACGACCTCGACAGCGCCATTTCCTATTACAAGCAGGCGCTTGCCTTCGATCCGAACGATACGGGACTGCAGCAGAGCCTGATGCTGTCGCTGATCGCGCAGGGGCGCTTCGATGAATCCCTGGTCTATGCCGACAAGCTCAAGGCGGTTCCCGACGTCGAGCGCTTCTCGCGCCTGGCTCTGGCCATCGATTCCTTCCACAAGAAGGATTTCTCCAAGGCCGAATACTGGCTCAAGCTGTCGCTCGAATCCGATCTCGACCGCCTGGTCTCCGGCGTCATGACCGGCTGGGCCAAGCAGGGTGCGGGTGACGCCGGCGAGGCCATGGCTTCCATCGACAAGCTGCAGGGCCCCGACTGGTTCAGCCTGTTCAAGTCCTTCCACCGCGCCTTGATTGCCGACGCCTCCGGCCTGCCCGACAGGGCGGATGCGCTCTACACCGCCACCGTACAGGACACGGCGGCAGGCGGTGCGGCCCCCGAAACATGGATGCGCAACGCGCAGGCCTACGCCTCTTTCCTCGCCCGCAAAGGCGACAAGGCCAAGGCGCTGTCGGTGCTCGACAAGGCCGAGGCGTTTGCGCCCGGCAAGGTCGAGATTGCGGCCCTTCGCGACAAGATCAACAAGGGCGAAAAGATCGAGCCCTTCGTTGCCGGTCCGTCGGACGGCGCCTCGGAAATCCTGCTCGATCTCGCCACCGCGCTCAACCGCGGCGGCGGCGAGCCGTTCGTGCGGCTTTATCTGCAATATGCCCTGGCGCTGCGGCCCGACAACGACGCGGCGCTCGTTCAGCTTGCCGCCGTTGCCGAGCAGTTGAAAGATGGCGAGGGCGCCATCGCGCTCTATCGCCGCATTCCCGCCGGCTCGCCGCTGAAGGAGCTTTCGGACCTGCAGCTTGGCCTGAACCTTGCCGATCTCGACCGCAACGACGAGGCGATCACTCACCTCAAGGCCATCGTCGATGCGCATCCAGACGACATGCGCGCCTATCTGGCGCTCGGCGGCGTCTATTCCTCGAAGGAGGATTTCCGCTCCGCCGCCAATCTTTACGACAAGGCGGTCGAGGTGCTGAAGACGCCGACTGCCGCCAACTGGAACATTTTCTACCAGCGCGGCATCGCCTATGAGCGACTGAAGGAATGGCCGAAGGCCGAGCCGAATTTCCGCAAGGCGCTGGAGCTCTACCCCGACCAGCCGCAGGTTCTGAACTATCTCGGCTATTCCTGGGTCGACAAGAACATGAACCTCAAGGAAGGCCTCGCGATGATCCAGAAGGCCGTCGACCTGAGGCCGAGCGACGGCTACATCGTCGATTCGCTGGGCTGGGCCTATTACCGCCTTGGCCAGTTCGACGATGCGGTGCGCGAAATGGAACGCGCCGTTTCGTTGAAGCCGGAGGATCCGGTGCTCAACGATCACCTCGGCGACGTCTACTGGCGCGTCGGCCGCAAGCTGGAAGCCACCTTCCAGTGGAATCAGGCCCGCGACCTGAAGCCGGACCCGGACGTGCTTGCCGCCTTGCAGCAAAAGCTGATGAAAGGCCTGCCGCCGATCGAATCCAACACAGCGCAGGAAACCCCGAACGTAAAGCCCGTGCCGGCGCCCGCGCCGAAGGGGTGACCCCTTCTTTCCTTCTCCCCTTGTGGGAGAAGGTGGATCGGTGCGCAGCGCCGAGACAGTTGAGGGGTGTCGGACGGATTGCCGTCGGTGCCAAGCTGGAACACCCCTCATCCGACCGAGCTTCGCTCGGCCACCTTCTCCCACAAGGGGAGAAGGGAACACCTTCAAAGGCCTGACCCCTCTGCCTTGACGCTTGCTGGCCAGGCATCTAGGACGTGCCGGCATCCCGCCTTTCCCGCCGAGGCCGCCGTGACCATTCCTGCCCATATGCACCCAAGCCGCTCGTTCCAGGGGCTGATCCTGACCTTGCATAATTACTGGGCGGACTATGGCTGCGTCGTCCTCCAGCCTTACGACATGGAAGTCGGCGCCGGCACCTTCCATCCGGCAACGACATTGCGCGCGCTCGGCCCAAAACGCTGGAACGCGGCTTATGTCCAGCCCTCGCGCCGCCCCAAGGACGGCCGCTATGGCGAGAACCCGAACCGGCTGCAGCACTATTACCAATACCAGGTGATCCTGAAGCCCAATCCGCCCAATCTGCAGGAGCTTTATCTCGGCTCGCTGGCCGCGATCGGCATCGATCCGCTGCTGCATGACATCCGCTTCGTCGAGGACGACTGGGAAAGCCCGACGCTGGGCGCCTGGGGGCTGGGCTGGGAGTGCTGGTGCGACGGCATGGAGGTCTCGCAGTTCACCTATTTCCAGCAGGTCTGCGGCATCGAATGCGCACCGGTGGCGGGCGAGCTCACTTACGGGCTGGAACGGCTGGCCATGTATGTGCAGGGCGTCGACAATGTCTACGACCTCAACTTCAACGGTCGTGAAGGCGCCGACAAGGTGACCTATGGCGACGTCTTCCTGCAGGCCGAGCAGGAATATTCGCGCCATAATTTCGAATTTGCCAACACCGCGATGTTGCTGCGCCATTTCGAAGACGCCGAAGCCGAGTGCAAGGCGTTGCTACAAGCCGGCGCGCCCATCTTCCTTGAGGGGGAGACGCCCGCGAAGCGGGCAGAGGGGGTCGCCTCAGAAGGCACCGCAGGTCAGGCGTCGAGCACTGCACGAGCGACCCCTCCCGGCCAGACCTTGTCTGGTCCCCTCAAGGGGGAGGGATATCACCGCATGGTCTTCCCAGCTTACGACCAGTGCATCAAGGCCAGCCACGTCTTCAATCTGCTCGACGCACGCGGTGTGATTTCCGTCACCGAGCGCCAGAGTTACATTCTGCGGGTGCGTAACCTGGCCAAAGCCTGCGGCGAGGCTTTTCTGCTGACTCAGGCGGGCGGGCTGGCGGCTTAGCTCCAGGCGATTTCGACGGGAGTGCTGATTTGTAACGCACCCTGGCCGCTTGCACCGGCCATTGTTCGCAGCGCTTGTCTGACGCCGGGCATCGTGAACGCACCGTGCACCTGCGCTGTAAAACAGGCGCTGAGTGCGAGGATCTGCAGGAATGTCGATGCCGTTTTCATGGTCGTTCAGCCAATAGTTCTCTGCCTGAGCGTGGGTCGCTTCAGCGCTGCGTTCGGTTCAGGGAAATCTTTGATCCAAGGACGGGCGGGCCGGCCCGTATCCGACAGGCAGCTGATTTTTTTCGGAATTCGCCGTTGGATGTCCCGATCGCGCAGGCCCGATCTTGCCGGGAAGGGTGACAGCGGCCAGCCGAGTTGCTATGCCCCGCCCGGACCATTTTGCCGCGTGAGCACAATCAATGCCCGACCTGCTTCTAGAACTTCGCTCGGAAGAGATTCCCGCCCGCATGCAGCGCAAGGCTGCCGGCGATCTCAGGAAGCTGCTTACCGATGGGCTGGTCGACGCCGGGCTGACCTATGAGGCGGCGCGCGAATATTGGACGCCGCGCCGGTTGACGCTCGACATCCGCGGCCTGACCGCGCGCTCGAAGGACATCAGCGAGGAGATCAAGGGGCCCTCGACCAAGGCGCCCGAGCCGGCGGTGCAGGGTTTTCTGCGCAAGGCCGGCCTTGCCTCGATTGCCGAGGCGCATGTTCATTCCGATCCGAAGAAGGGCGACTTCTACGTCGCCCATATTTCCAGGCCGGGCAGACCGGCGGAGCAAATCATCGCCGAACTGGTGCCGGGCATCATCCGCAACTTCCCCTGGCCGAAGTCGATGCGCTGGGGGCCGGCTTCGGCCAAGCCCGGCTCGCTGCGCTGGGTGCGGCCATTGCAATCGATCCTGTGCACCTTCGGCCCCGAAACCGAGGAGCCGGCGGTCGTCGATTTCGAGATCGACGGCATCCGCTCCGGCAACGTCACCTACGGCCACCGTTTCCATGCGCCGGGCGCCATCACGGTGCGCCGCTTCGACGATTATGTCGCCAAGCTTGAGGCGGCCAAGGTCGTGCTCGATGCCGACAGGCGCAAGGAGATCATTCTTGCCGATGCCAGGAACCTCGCCTTCGCCAGCGGACTCGACCTTGTCGAGGACGAGGGGCTGCTGGAGGAAGTGTCGGGCCTGGTCGAATGGCCTGTCGTGCTGATGGGCGAATTCGAGCAGGATTTTCTCGCCATACCGGCCGAGGTGATCCGGCTCACCATCCGCGCAAACCAGAAGTGTTTTGTCACGACGCGCCAAATCTCCCCCCTCGAGGGGGAGATGTCGCCGAAGGCGACAGAGGGGGTCGCCTCGCGTGGATCGGCGGCATCCCCTGTCCGCGATAGAGAGTCGCGTCAGATCGTGCCGACCCCCTCTGGCCTACCAGCCATCTCCCCCTCAAGGGGGGAGATCAGCCAATCGCCGCTCTCCAACCGCTTCATCCTGACCGCCAATATCGAGGCCAAGGATGGAGGCAAGGAGATCGCCCATGGCAACGGCAAGGTGGTGCGCGCGCGCCTGTCCGACGCGCTCTATTTCTGGAAGACCGATCAGGGCGATCTGCCTGACCTCGACCAGTTGCAGGCTTCGGCGGAAAAATTCGGGCTCGATCTGAACAAGCCGCTCGACCAGCGCATGGCCCGCCTCGACCACCTCAATGTAACGTTTCATGCCAAGCTCGGCACGCAAGGCGAGCGAGTGGAGCGGATTGCCAGGTTGGCCGAAGAACTGGCACCAATCGTGGCGCAGTCGATCTCCCCCCTTGAGGGGGAGATGGCCGGCAGGCCAGAGGGGGTCGCTTCGCGTGAATCGCCGGCATCCTCTGTCCGCGATAGGGCGTCGCGTCAGGACGTGCCGACCCCCTCTGTCGCCTTCGGCGACATCTCCCCCTCGAGGGGGGAGATTACCGCGCTCGCACGTCGTGCTGCCGTCCTCGCCAAGGCCGACCTCACCACCGAGGTGGTCGGCGAGTTCCCGGAACTGCAAGGCGCCATGGGCCGCAAATACGCGCTGCTGCAGGGCGAGCATCCTTCGGTCGCCGCCGCGATCGAGGAGCACTACAAGCCGCAGGGCCCGTCCGATCGCGTGCCGACCGATCCGGTATCGGTCGCCGTGGCGCTCTCAGACAAGCTCGATACGCTGGTCGGCTTCTGGGCGATTGATGAAAAGCCGACCGGATCGAAGGACCCCTATGCGCTCAGAAGAGCGGCGCTGGGGGTGGTCAGGATTTTGGTCGAGAATGGGATCAGAATTCGTCTTAAAACAAGCTGGAGAACGGCGTGGCTACTTTTTGCCGATCAGCGCTGGAATAGGGAACTGGGCGAGGCGGCTATTCGGTTTGCGGATGCTGAAACATTCACTGGTTTGGAGTTTGATGAAGTGCGTTTTGCCGCAATTGCTGCAAGCGTCGACTCGCTCCTCCGTAAGCAGATAGCAGTTTGGTTGCGTACCTTTGACGCTGGCCAAAACGACCTCCTCTCCTTTTTCCAGGACCGCCTAAAGGTCTATCTCCGCGACCAGGGTGCACGGCACGATTTGATCGACGCCGTCCTGGCGAGTGGTGGAAGCGCGCCAATCTCCCCCCTTGAGGGGGAGATGTCGGCGCAGCCGACAGAGGGGGGCGCTGTCCCGCCGGCCTCTCGGCGCGAGGCACCCCCCTCTGCCCTGCCGGGCATCTCCCCCTCAAGGGGGGAGATTGGCCAGAACGACGACCTTCTGCAAATCGTCCGCCGCGTCGAGGCGCTCGGTTCCTTCCTCGACACCCAGGACGGCATGAACCTGCTTGCCGGCACCAAGCGCGCTGCCAACATCGTGGCTGCCGAAGAGAAGAAGGCGACGGCGATCGCAAGCAGCGTTTCGCCGGCGCTGTTCCGGGAGGACGCCGAAAAAACCTTGTTTGCGGCGGTCAATCAGGCCGAGAGGCAAGCCGGCGAAGCAATTCAAAACGAAGACTTTTCCGCCGCCATGCTGGCGCTTAGCGTGTTGCGCGAGCCGGTTGATTCGTTCTTTGAGAAAGTCCTCGTAAACGATGAGGACCAGGCGGTGCGTGCCAATCGCCTGGCGTTGCTCGCCCGCATCCGCGCGGCGACCGACCGGGTCGCGGATTTCTCCAAGATAGCCGGCTGACATCCGCGAAAAAGGCGCTCTCGCGCGGCCCTGGGTTCCGGCGCTGCTTCAGACGCTATTTGGGCTGGTCGGGAGCTGCTAGCGGCGCAGGCTGCGGCGCTGCCGGCTCAGGGGTTTTGCTGGCGACCTTTGCGTCGGCTTTGCCGTCCGCGGCGGGCGCGGCAGCGGTGGCCGGCGCGGCTTTGGGCGCGGGCGTTGCCAAGGCATCGCCGACGATACCGCCGCGAATGATCATCGGGCTTCCGGCGAAGCCATGACTCGGCTGGCTCGGGATTGCCGCGATCTTTTCCTCGGTGACGTTTTCATTGACGTTGGGCAACTTCTCGCCAAGCGCGACGATCGACAGTGTCTTCGCCCCCTCGACCGCGCTGCTACTTACAACCGAAGGCGTCGCCGTCGTTTGCCCGAGAAAAACCAGCGACGAGGCCTGTGCCGTGCCGGCCATAAACGCCAAACCAAGCGCTCCAAGGATACGCATCGAAAGCATGATAATTCCCCTTGCCCAACAAGACCGCACCCTAGCCAAGGGCAGTTGATGCCGGCTTGCGGGAAAACATAGCATTTTAGCGATTTGCGATTCGCCAATGCCTGGGCTTGCTCGCCCGGCGTCAGCGTATTAGGCACCCGCATCCGTGAGGTGACGACAGTGGCTGAAATTCGTGCCGTCGGCGAGGCGATGGAAAGGGCGTTGGCGCTGCTCGAGAGCGGCGATGTCGTCGCCATCCCGACCGAGACCGTCTATGGGCTGGCCGGCGACGCGACCAACGGCGTTGCCGTGGCTCGTATCTTCGAAGCCAAGGGCCGACCTCGCTTCAACCCGCTGATCGCCCATATAGCCGATCCGGCGATGGCCGAGCGCATCGCGCTGTTCGACCCGCTGTCGGAAAGATTGGCGCAGGCATTCTGGCCGGGGCCGCTGACGTTGGTGCTGCCGCAACGGCCCGGCAACGGCATTCATCCGCTGGTCACCGCCGGCCTGGAAACGATCGCGCTGCGCATGCCGAAAGGCTTTGGCGGCGAGCTGATCGCCAGGTTCGGCCGCGCGCTGGCGGCGCCCAGCGCCAATTCCTCGGGCAGGATCAGCGCCACGACGGCCGAAGCCGTGGCTGCCGATCTCGGTCCCCGGATCAAGCTTGTGGTCGACGACGGCGCGACGCCGGTCGGGCTGGAATCGACCATCGTCAAGGTCGAAGCTGGAAAGCTGCGGCTGCTGCGGCCGGGCGGCATTGCCGCCGAAGAGATCGAAGCGGTGGCCGGGTCAAAGTTGCTGCGCGGCGCTTCGGGCATCGAGGCGCCCGGCATGCTCGCCTCGCACTATGCGCCAGGTGCGGCAGTGCGGCTCAATGCTGCGGAGGTCGCACCGGGCGAAGCCTTGCTGGCCTTCGGCCGCCGCCGTGCCGAAGGCTGGCGCGATGCAGCCGCCCTGCGCAACTTGTCGGAGACTGGCGACCTGCGCGAGGCGGCAAGCAATCTCTTCGCCCATCTGCAGGATCTCGATGGCAGTGGCGCCAAAACCATCGCCGTCGAGCCGATCCCGTTCGAAGGGCTGGGCGAGGCGATCAATGACCGGCTTTCGCGCGCCGCCGCCCCGCGTGACAAGATCGCCCCGCGTGACAAGATGGATTGAGCACCATAGTTTCCACCCATGAACGACATTTCCCCCGATCTCGACCCCGCCGTCGTCGCGCGCTTTGCGGCAATCGTCGGCGACAAATATGCGCTGCGCGATCAGCAGGACATCGCGCCTTACCTAGCCGAGCGGCGCGGACTTTGGCACGGCAGGACGGCTTTGGTGCTGAGGCCGGGGAACGTCGAGGAGGTCAGCAGCATCATGCGGCTGGCGACCGAAACCGGCACGCCCATCGTGCCGCAAAGCGGCAACACCGGGCTGGTCGGCGCCCAGGTGCCGGACGCATCCGGCCGCGAGATCGTGCTGTCGCTGTCGCGGCTGAACCGCATCCGCGAAATCGATACGCTGTCCAACACGGTCACGGTCGAAACCGGCGTCATCCTGCAGACGCTGCAGGAAGCGGCCGATGCCGCCGACCGACTGTTTCCGCTGTCGCTTGCCGCGCAAGGCTCCTGCCAGATCGGCGGCAATCTCTCCTCCAACGCCGGCGGCACCGGCGTGCTTGCCTACGGCAATGCGCGCGAGCTCTGCCTCGGCGTCGAAGTGGTGCTGCCGACCGGCGAAGTGTTCGACGATCTGCGCAAGCTGAAAAAGGACAATACCGGCTACGATCTGAAGAACCTGTTCGTCGGCGCGGAAGGCACGCTCGGCATCATCACCGCCTCCGTGCTCAAGCTGTTCCCCAAGTCCAAGGGCCGCGAGGTGGCGTTTGCCGGCCTGTCATCGCCGGAGGCGGCACTGTCGCTGTTCAGCCTGGCGATGGATCGTGCAGGGGCAGCGCTCACCGCCTTCGAACTGATCGGCCAGAGGCCCTACGACTTTACGCTTGCCCACGCGCAAGGCGTGGTGCGGCCGCTGGCCGGCGATTGGCCGTGGTATGTGCTGATGCAGATCTCGTCGGGCCGTTCGGCCGACGATGCCAGGGCGCTGATCGAGGAGGTGCTGGAGGCAGGCCTCGAGCAAGGCATCGTCGGCGATGCGGTGATCGCGGCAAGCATGGCCCAGGGCGATGCGTTCTGGAATTTTCGCGAGGTGCTGCCCGAGGCGCAGAAGCCGGAAGGTGCCTCGATCAAACACGACATCTCGGTGCCGGTGGCGTCAATCCCGCCCTTCATTGAAAAGGCCGCCGGCGCCGTGCAATCGGTCAGTCCCGGCGCGCGCGTCGTCTGCTTCGGCCACATGGGCGACGGCAACCTGCACTATAACATCTCCCGGCCGGTCGACGGCGATGACGAGGCGTTTCTCGGCCTTTACCACGTCATGAACAAGGCCGTGCATGACGTCGTGCGCTCGTTTCATGGCTCGATCTCGGCCGAGCACGGCATCGGCCAGTTGAAGCGGGACGAATTGATCGCGACGGCGCCGCCGATGGCGATCGAGCTGATGCGCAGGGTGAAGGCCGCGTTCGACCCGGCCGGCATCATGAATCCGGGTAAGGTTATCTGATCCTTTCGCCGGCCTGCGCCGGTTGGCATTCCGATAACCATCCGCCCCGGATCAGCAAAATTTAACCGACTTTCTTAAGCGCGAGGATAAGAAGCCCGCGCTAATGTTTCTCCACAACGAGGCTGGGAAAACCGGCCCGGAGAACCGGAAACACCGGCTCTCAGGAGAAACAGGAAAGGCACGATATGAACACTGGACTGAAGCCAGTCTGGGCCGGGCGCAATATGCGCCTCGACCCATTCCGCCTGCCGCAGGTGGTGAGCTACGCCACGCGCGACGACTATGGCGACGTCACCTTCACCATCGACCAGCGCGGCGCGGTTATCCGCCGCACGCTGGAGATGAGCGGCGTGCCGGCGATCATCGCTCTGCCCGCCAACGCGTTTCGCGGCGTCGCCGCCCGCGCCATGGAGGATCCGGAGGGCAATGTCACAGTGACGCTCGAGCTTCTGCACAACGACCCGATGCTGTCGGTGCCGCTGCTGGTCGCCGACGATCTCGACGACGTCGCCGCCGACTGGCGCGCCTGGGCCGACGCCTACCGCCTGCCGATGCTTCTGATCGAGGCCGACGGCATCGCCCGCACGCTGGAAGAATCGCTCGGTGCCGCCATCAAGGCGCTGCCGGCGCAGGACCGCCGCAAAGGTCGCGTCTCGACCATGCGCCGCCCGCGCTTCCTCGCCCGCCGCCGCGCCGGCGACCTCGGCCTCAGGCTGGTCATCGGCGGCGAGGAGCTTATTTCGCGGGAGTAGATTGAAATCAGCATGCAAGTTGGCGCTGCCCCTCATCCGGCTGCCGCCACCTTCTCCCCGTATAGTGACGGGGAGAAGGGACACTGGCCGCAATTTCGGCACTCTTTCTGCAAACGCTTGAGATTGGCGAAATCCGTTGCGAAGGCATCCTTCTCCCCGTCACTATACGGGGAGAAGTGCCCGGCAGGGCGATGAGGGGCGGCATAAGCAGTTGGAGAAAGGTCGATTCCGCAGCTGCCGAATCGATACCGCTGGCTCTAAACCAGCGGCTTCAGCGCCACCCAGACCGCGCCGCCGATCAGGCCGAGGAAGATCAGCCAGCCGACCTGGTTGTTCGATCTGAACAGCCTCAGGCACTGGTCCGGGTCGTCGATGTCGAGCACGCCGATCTGCCGCGCCATATGCGCGCCGGCGGCGATCAGCCCGGCGAGCGCCGGTACCGGTGCCTGTGCCGAGGCGAAAGCAATGGCGAAGCAGACCAGCGCTCCGCCATAAAGCCCGGCCAACCAGGCTTTGGTGTTATCGCCGAACAGGCGCGCCGTCGAGCGCACGCCGACGATGGCGTCGTCTTCCTTGTCCTGATGCGCATAGATCGTGTCGTAGCCGATCACCCAGAGGATCGAGCCGATATAGAGCATGATTGCCGGCCCATCGAGATCGCCGAACTCGACCGCCCATCCCATCAGCGCACCCCAGGAAAAGGCAAGGCCGAGAACGAGTTGCGGCCAGTTGGTGTATCGCTTCATGAACGGGTAGACGGCGACGATGACCAGCGAGCCGATGCCGAGCAAGATGGCGAAGCTGTTGAACTGCAAAAGCACGACGAGGCCGACCAGTGCCTGCAGGACAACAAACATCCAGGCCTGCCGGCGCGTGACCTTGCCGGCCGGCAGCGGCCGCGAGCGCGTGCGTTCCACCTGGTTGTCGATGTCCTCGTCGACCAAATCATTGTAGGTGCAGCCGGCGCCGCGCATGGCGAACGCACCGACAAAAAACAGCAGCAGGTACCACGGCGACGGCAGCAGCGTGAGCAGCGGATCCGTCGGACGCGGATAGGCGCTCGCGGCAAGCGCAGCCGACCACCAGCATGGCCACAGCAGCAATTGCCAGCCGATCGGCCGGTCCCACCGGGCAAGCTGCGCATAGGGCCACAACCGCCGCGGCAGCGCACGATAGACCCAGTGGCCGCTCGGCGCATCGGCGACGCGGCCCTGGGCCGCTTTCGACTGAACGGTTTCCATTTTGCTGAAGTGGCAGCAGAGGCGAATGCCGTCAAGCGTCAAGCAGCCCCCCGCACGCTCGCCACGCGCAATCGGCGCTTGGGCAGCCAAATGTCTTGACCCGTCGCGCGCGGCGCAATAGCGCAGTCCTGGTCGTGAAATGGCAAGGAATCTGGGCATGCGTGTTTTGCTGATCGGCTCCGGCGGACGAGAGCATGCGCTTGCCTGGAAGATCGCGGCGTCGCCGCTGCTGACCAAACTCTACGCGGCGCCCGGCAATCCGGGCATCTGCCGAGAAGCCGAGTTGGTGCGGCTCGATATTGCGGATCACACGGTGGTGGCCCGGTTTTGCCGCGAGAATGAAATAGGCCTCGTCGTGGTCGGGCCGGAAGGGCCGCTGGTCGCCGGCATTGCCGACGACCTGCGCGCCGAGGGCATCCGCGTCTTCGGCCCGTCAAAGGCGGCGGCACGGCTGGAAGGATCAAAGGGTTTCACCAAAGACCTCTGCGCCAAATACGGCATCCCGACCGCCGCCTATGGCCGCTTCGACGATCTGGTTTCGGCCAGGGCCTATGTCGAGAAGACGGGTGCGCCGATCGTCATCAAGGCCGACGGCCTCGCTGCCGGCAAGGGCGTCACCGTCGCCATGACGCTTGACGAGGCGCTGGCCGCGCTCGACGCCTGTTTTGACGGCTCCTTCGGCCAGGCCGGCGCGGAAGTGGTGGTCGAGGAGTTTCTCGTCGGCGAAGAAGCAAGCTTCTTCTGCCTGTGCGACGGCACCACCGCGCTGCCCTTCGGTACCGCGCAGGACCATAAGCGCCTCAGTGACGGCGACACCGGCCCGAACACCGGCGGCATGGGCGCCTATTCGCCGGCGCCGGTGATGACGCCGGAAATGATCGACCGAACCATGCGCGAGATCGTCGAGCCGACCATGCGCGGCATGGCTGAAACAGGCGCCCCGTTTTCCGGCGTGCTGTTTGCCGGGCTGATGATCACTGACAGCGGGCCGAAGCTGATCGAATACAACACCCGTTTCGGCGACCCGGAATGCCAGGTGCTGATGATGCGGCTGAAGGACGATCTCCTGGTCCTGCTCAACGCAGCCGCCGACGGCCAGCTGGCGCATACTTCGGTGCGCTGGCGCGACGAGGCGGCGCTCACCGTGGTGATGGCAGCCAGGGGCTATCCCGGCGCGCCGGAAAAGGGCTCGGTCATTCGCGGCGTCGAGGCGGCGGCAGGTGAGGGCGTCGAGATATTTCACGCCGGCACCGCCATCAACGGCGGCGCACTCGTCGCCAATGGCGGTCGCGTGCTCAACATCACGGCGACCGGCCGCACCGTCGGCGAGGCGCAGAAGAAGGCCTACGCCGCGCTCGACCGGATCGACTGGCCGCAGGGCTTTTGCCGCCGCGACATTGGCTGGCTGGCGGTGGCGCGCGAGCAGGCGAACTGATGCTTCGGGCGGCCTTCGGCCTCAGCGCAAGCCGTGGTCGAATTCGGTCGAGACGCTGCTGACCGCATCGGCGGTGGAGACAAATCCTGGCACCGATGCCGCACGCTTTTCGTTTCGCGTCCAGGCGACATATTCGGCAATCCCGCGTGGAAGGCCCGGCGCCGCTTTCGCCGCAGGCATTTGGAAGCCGCTGCTGAACCTGGCCAGGCGCTCCCTGAATACCGCGACCATCTCCTCGAAGCTTGCTGGCGTCACGCTGGCGTAAGTGACGGTGCCGCCGGCGAGCCCCGCCTCGCGTGAGAGCGGCACAGGTATCGAGGCGAGGTAATCCGGCTGCACGTCGATCAGGCCGCCGAACGGCCACTGCGCGCGCAATTCCGTGGCGTTCATCGGCGCGACGCTGACGTCGATATCGTTGGGTGTGCCCGCGACCCTGTAAGGGCAGCGGAACCGGCCGCAATTTGCTCGCGCCGAAAACTGCCAGAGCGCATAACCCTGCCAGTTGCCCATCGGAAAATGCACGCCGATGTCTGGCTTGTAGCGCGCATACCACAGCGGCAGCCGCGATAGCAGCTGGTATTTGTATCTGTTGTCGGCGATATGCCGGGCGGTCGTGCCGTTGGTGTAGAGCACCGGAAAGCGGCCGAGCCGCCGATGCACCTGGCGGACGAATTCTTCGGCGTCGTCCAGCGACATCCACTGCGTCGGGTCGTCGTCCTCGATGTCGAGGGCAAGCAGGTCGTCCGGCCCGGGTTCGGCGAAATCGATGAAATGATTGGCCTGGCCGACCGGGTTGCCGGGGCGGGCGAGGTGATAGGCGCCCCATTTCAAACCAAGCGCCTTGGCCACGACCTTGCGCGTCTGGAACAGCTCGCGCGTCACCGCATGGCGTTTCCAAAGCGTCTTGCACAGCCGCGTCTCGGTCTCGTCGCCGAAACAGAAATATGGTGGCGGCATTCCGTCGGATGCCTTGTTGATGAAGCCGACAAGACGCTTGTCGGCGGCTAGCCGGGTCCAGTCGATGGAATTGTATTCGTAGGCGTCGACGACCAGCGCCCGGTCGGCATCCTTCCAAGGTTCGGAGAAATCCGAGGCCTTTGCCGGCGTCAGCGCCAGGGTCATCGCGGCCGCGACAAGGAGAAGCGCTGAGCGGACAAGGGGGCGCGCCGGCGTTTTCAAACAGCAGATCCTTGCTGGCCAAAGCCAAATCCTGAACCGCCATGGTTAAGGAAATGCTTCGGGTGCCGAGTGGGCGAGTTGGAGCGCTGGCGAAACGACCCTTGGTGCTCCTCAAGAGCAAAGCGATGGTTGCGATTGTCAGCCAAATAGCTTCAACGCTGTTGCCATGGGCAGGAACAGTGATAGGGGGCGGCTCTGAAACGAGGTGAAGCCATGCCTGCGATAATACGCGACCGCCTGGTCATCCTTGGCATCGACAATCAACGCGAAGGCTGCTGGGGCAGCGCTGACGCTACGTCGTAGCGCATCCACGATCAGCGCCGACCCGACCCGCCGCCGCTGGTATCGGGCATCGACGGCCAGCCTGCCGACCAATATCGCGGGCAGAACCGGGTAGCGTGGCAGATGTTTTGTCTGTTCGTCAGGCAAGGACGCGATCGGTATGCTCGACGCCGCCAAAGTGTAATATCCGGCGATCGCGCCGACATCGCGATCCACGGCAACGAAGCAATTGCCGACTCGGCGTTTGACATCCTGGCTGGCTTGCTCCCGTATATAGCGGTCGAGCGCCGACACCCCGCAGCTGAACGCCTTGCGATCATGCGATCCGCCGAGCGGTTCGATGATGATGGTGAAATTCACCGGGATTCGACGACAAGCCGTTTGTGGGCGTCGGCGGCCTTGCGCAGTGCTTCATTGGGCTCGGGCGGATTGAGAATCGCCTCCATCATGGCGCGCTGATCCTCGACGGAAATACGCATGATGGTGGTGTTCTCGATTGTACGCTGCGCCGCCTCTTGAGCGGCGGCGACCACGAAGTCGCTGACGCTGCGGCCCTGGATTTCGGCGGCACGTTTCACCACGTCCAGCATATCCGGCGAAATACGGGCTTCGAGACGGGCGGTGCGGGTCTGTTGGTTTGGCATTATCGTCACCCCTGATGCTGCCTTGTACGGGAAATAGCCGTACAAATCAAGTGCGTCGTCCGGCTCTAAGTAATTTTGCATACGAGCCAGCAATTGCAAAATTCGCGTGACAAGTTTGACGTTTACGTAAAAAGAAGATGGACAGGGAACTCCGAAAGCAGATGATTTTGCATCGGCACAGGTCTTAAGTAGACCTGCCAGACTGGGGAGGGCCAGACTGGGGAGAGCCGGGCTGAGGAGGAGCGAACGCCATGTATCGGGCACCGGTCGAGGAGATCGCCTTCACCCTGAAGCATGTCGCCGGCTTGAAGCCGGCGCTCGATGCCGGCACCTTTGGCGAACTCGGTGAGGACCTCGTCGACGCCATTCTGGCCGAGGCCGGCCGCTTCGCCAGCGAGGAGGTGGCTCCGCTCTACACGGTCGGCGACCAGCACGGCGCGGTGCTCGACGGCGCTGCCGTCACTACCCCGCCCGGCTGGAAGGAACTTTATCGCCGCTGGATCGGCGGCGGCTGGAATGCGCTGTCCGCGCCGGAAGCGTATGGCGGCCAGGCGCTGCCGGCCATGCTCGGCGTCGCCGCGCTCGAAATGTGGAACTCCGCCTCGATGGCGTTCGGCATCGCCCCGACGCTGACCATGGCCGCGGTCGAAGCACTCGACAACCATGGCTCGCAGGCACTCAAGGTCAAATATTTGGAAAAACTGGTCTCCGGCGAATGGATGGGCACCATGAACCTGACCGAGCCGCAGGCAGGCTCGGACCTGAATGCCTTGCGAACCCGCGCCGAACCGGCCGGCGACGGCACCTACCGCATCTTCGGGCAAAAGATATTCATCACCTATGGCGAGCACGATTTCACCGACAACATCATCCATCTGGTGCTGGCGCGGCAGCCGGACGCGCCGGCCGGCACGCGCGGCCTGTCTTTGTTCCTGGTGCCGAAATTCCTCGTCGGCGACGATGGCGCGCTGGGCAGGCGCAACGACGTCTTCTGCTCCGGGCTGGAGCACAAACTGGGCATCCACGCTTCGCCGACCTGCACGATGATTTATGGCGATGGCTTCGAAGGCAGCAGGCCCGGCGCGATCGGCTGGCTGGTCGGCGAGGAGAACAAGGGCCTCGCCTGCATGTTCACCATGATGAACAATGCGCGCCTTGCCGTCGGCATGCAGGGCGTCGCGGTCGCCGAGGCGGCGACGCAGAAGGCGCTCGCCTATGCAAACGACCGCCGGCAAGGCAAAGCGGCGAGCCATCGCGGTGCCGGCATGGCGCCGATCGTGCATCACCCCGACATCCAGCGCAGTCTTCTGACCATGAAGGCGCTGACCCAGATTGCCCGTGCCATCTGCTATTCCTGCGCCCACGCCATCGATCTCGCGTCACAGAGCGAAGATGCAAAGCACTGGCAGGAGCGCGCCAATCTGTTGACGCCGCTGGCCAAGGCCTTTTCGACCGATGTTGGCGTCGAGGTCGCCTCGCTTGGGCTGCAGGTGCATGGCGGCATGGGGTTCATCGAGGAGACAGGCGCCGCAGCACTTTATCGCGACGCGCGCATCGCGCCCATTTACGAAGGCACCAATGGCATCCAGGCGATCGATCTGGTGACACGCAAGCTGCCGCTCGGCGGCGGCCGGCATGTGCATGGCTACATCGCCGAACTCAAGGCCGTCGCCGATGCGGTGCGAGCGTCGAACCTTGAAGGCTTCGGCCGCACCGCCGATCGCCTCGACCAGGCGCTCGATGACGTGTCACAGGCGAGCCGATTCCTGCAAGACCTGCAAGCCGAAGGCCGATCGGACGAGGTGCTGGCCGGCGCCACACCCTATCTCAGGCTGATCTCGCTTGCCGCAGGCGGCGCCTATCTGGCGCGCGGCGCGCTTGCCGACCAAAACCGCATCGCGCTTTGCCGGTTCTTCGCCGAGAACCTGCTTGGCGAAGTGGGCGCGCTGAAGGAGCGCGTCGTCGGCGGCGCGGACAGCCTTGCCGTTGCCGGCAAGGCGCTGATTTCAGCCTGACGTTCGCAACGCCCGAAATTCACCAAGGCCCGAGATTCACAAAGGACCAATCCGTGACAGACCACATCCTCGTCGAACGCCAGGGCGCCATCCAGATCATCCGCATCAACCGTCCGGACAAGAAGAACGCCCTGACCCGCGCCATGTACGCGACCATGTCGGCGGCTCTTGCCGGCGGCGACGCCGATCCGGCGATCCGCGTCCATGTCTTTTTCGGCGTGCCCGGTGCCTTCTCGTCCGGCAACGACCTTGGCGATTTCATGATCGTCGCCTCGGGCGGCGAAGGCGGTACCGAGGTCTGGGATTTCCTGATGGCGCTGGCCAGGGTGGAAAAGCCGATGGTTTCCGGCGTCGACGGCATTGCGGTCGGTATCGGCACCACGCTCAACCTGCATTGCGACCTGACCTTCGCCACGCCGCCCACAATATTCCGAACGCCCTTCGTCGATCTCGGCCTTGTGCCGGAGGCAGGATCGAGCCTGCTCGCACCGCAGATCCTCGGCCGGCAAGGCGCCTTCGCGCTGCTTGGCCTCGGCGAGGGCCTTTCGGCCGAGAGGGCGAAGGTCGCCGGGCTGATCTACGAGGTGGTCGAGGAGAGGGAACTCGAAACATCGGTATTGGCGGCGGCGGGCCAGATCGCCGCCAAGCCGCCGCAAGCGCTGAAGATCGCGCGCGACCTGATGCGCGGCTCGCGCGACGCCCTTGTCGAGCGCATCGGCCAGGAAAGCCAGCATTTCCGCGAGCGGCTCAAATCCGACGAGGCCCGCGCAGCCTTGACGGCCTTCATGACCAGGAAAAAGGCCTAGACCTTCTGGCCTTGTCTCGCATCGTGGACCCGCCGGCAGCAACCGGCGGGTTTTCTTGCTATGATCTCTTTGTCACATCGCCATTTTTTTACATTCGGCCTGGGCCTTTGCCGAAGACGTGTCGATCATGAATGTCTTGCCTTTGGCGTCGGTCATCAACATCATGCAATGCTTGATCGGTTTCGCCATTTTCATCATTTCGGCGCTCATCTTCGCGTCGGGCATCATGGTGCCCATATGCCCATCGGGCATGATCGCCATGACCTCCCCACCCTTCATCACCGTCATTGTCCCCATCGCGTCCTCCGCAAAGGCTTGCGAAGCGAAAAGGCAGGCAAGACCGGCCATCGTGACCAACCTGAGTGAATGCATTGCTTCCTCCTGAATTTGCGCCGGCGGCGCGTTGAGCCCTTTCCTGGTTCGCTCCGGCAAGCTGGAACGTTTCACGCACACGAGATCGTGATAGTGGGAATTGGAAATCCGGCAGAAGCGGCCCGGCCTTGGCCGCCTTCATGACCAGGAAGAAGGGCTGAAAAAATGGGCGCCGGTGCTCCACCGTCGTGCCCTACGGATAAAGCCTCACCTTGTCCCAACCGCCCTCGGCGTTGCGCGAAAACACCACACGGTCGTGCAGCCGGAACGGACGGTCGTGCCAGAACTCGATGGTCTGCGGCACGATGCGGAAGCCCGACCAGTGTTTTGGCCGCGGGATGTCGCCGATCGCATGGCGCGCCGTGTATTCGGCGACCGCCTTTTCCAGCGCGAAGCGGCTCTCCAGCGGCCGCGACTGTTTGGATGCCCAGGCGCCGATGCGGCTGCCGCGCGGACGCGTCGCGTAATAGGCGTCGGCTTCGGCGTCGGTGACGATCTCCACCTGGCCGCGCGCTCGCACCTGCCGGCGCAGCGATTTCCAGTGGAAGCACATCGCCGCTTTCATGCTGCCAAGAATCTCACGGCCCTTGGCGCTCTCGAAGTTCGTGTAGAAGACAAAGCCGCCCTCGTCGAAGCCCTTAAGCAGCACCATACGCACATTCGGCATGCCTTCGGCATCAACGGTCGCCAGCGCCACGCTGTTGGGGTCGTTGATCTCGCTCTTCGTCGCGTCGTCGAGCCACGCGGCAAAGAGCCGGAACGGCTCCGCCACCTCGGTAAAGTCACCGCTTGTTAACCCGGTTTCGCTCATAGTTTTCCCAAATTTGTCGCCGGCTGGGGAGATTGCCGATTGTCGCGTATCGCGCAAGCTTTTGACAGTGGGCAATGGAGCGTTATTGCTTCGGCCAGCGCCAAAGCCATGATCGTGATAATCGTCCTGCCGCTTGCCGCGTGTGGCGGCGGCGGCTTCAGCCTGGAGCAGGCGGAGGTCGACCGCTCGATACTGACCTCGAGCACGCCGGCCTCAGTCACGCCGCTCGATCAGGACCGCGCCTCCGACCAGGCCACGATCCGCAATGCCGTGTCCTCCGCCGACGTGGAGCAACTGGCTGGGCAGGCCGTTCGCTGGGCGAATGCCGACACCGGCTCGCGCGGCTCCATCACCGAGCTGGCGGAATTCAGGGCTAACGGCGAGACATGTCGTCGCTTCACCGCATCGCGCGAAAGCTTCGACGGCGTCGCGCTGTTCAAAGGCGAAATATGCCTGGCCGGCGGCAGCATCTGGCGCATACAGGACTTCAAGGCGCTCTGATTTTCCGCCGGCGACATGGTGGTAAGCCACTGGAATTCCTTCCTATGCGAGCGCATATAGGAGGCGATTATGGACTCACTCCTTCTCCAGGGCAGTAAGCATGCGCGACCCCTATGAGGTGCTGGGCGTTGCCAAGAACGCATCGGCCAAGGACATAAAATCCGCATACCGGAAGCTCGCCAAGAAGTATCATCCGGACCAGAATCCGGATGATCCCAAGGCGAAGGACCGTTTTGCCGCCGCCAACCAGGCTTACGAGATCGTCGGCGACGAGAAGAACCGGGCGGCATTCGATCGCGGCGAGATCGACGCCGATGGCAAACAGCGTTTCCAAGGTTTCGAAGGCGCGGCTGGCGGCGCCGATCCTTTCGCCGGTTTCCGCCGGCAGCAAGGGCCGGGCGGCGCGCATTTCGAATTCCGCACGGGCCGTCCCGGCGGCGATCCGTTCGACGGCAACAGCGACATCTTCAGCCAGATCTTCGGCGATGCTTTCACCCAGCAGCGCGGCGCCGGCACCGGCGGCCGCCGTCAGGCCCCGACCGCCGCCGATCTCAACGTGACGCTGGACGTCACCATCGAGGAAGCCGCCACCGCGGAGAAGGTGACGGCGATGTTCCCCGACGGCCGCAAGATGGCGGTCAAGTTGCCGGCCTATGTCGAGGACGGTCAGACCATCCGGTTGAAAGGCCAGGGTGAGCAAGGACCGGGGCAGCCGGGCGATGCGCTGGTTAAAATCCGTTTCCGCCGGCACCCGCGCTACCGCGTCGAGGGCCGCGACCTGCATGTCGACCTGCCGGTGGAACTGGCCGATGCGGTGCATGGCGCCAAGGTGGCGGTCGAAACCCCGACCGGCAGGATTGCGGTCAACGTCCCCCCTTGGTCGAGCTCGGACAAGGTTCTGCGGCTGAAGGGCAGGGGCCTACCGGAAAAGGCCGGCGGTCACGGCGACCTCTACGCACACGTGCGGCTGATGCTGCCGGAAGGCGGCGACGCCGAGCTCGAGGCGCTGATGCGGCGGCGAAAGGGCTGACGGTCGAAAAGGCCGGCGCTTGATACCGTGTGTGAAAAGCGGGGTTGCGGACGCCTCTGCTATACACCGAACGTCTTGATTGGGCCAGGAGCGTTGTCGCCGAACTGGAGGCGCGACGAGCGGCGCATCTCCATGGCAGGCAAGATCGCGCAGTTCCCGTTTGTGCACGAACTCGACGGCTTCGACTTCGACGCGCAGCCGTCGCTGGATCAGCGCCAAATCCGGGAGCTGGCGACCTGCCGCTGGATTGCTCATGGCGGCACGGTCCTGTTGCTTGGACCTCCGGGTACGGGCAAGACACATCGGGCGATGGCTCTCCGGCGCGAGGCGATCCGGCAGAACCATAGCGTCCAGTTCGTCACGGCGGCCGTTTGCGGGTTGTCATGACAGCCCGGGATACGAAGACCTCCGAGCCCTCGAGCTCCGCTCGAACCTTGCAAGTATCGGGGCCAACTCGTCCTCGACTTCCCGCTGGCGTCCTAGTGAAGCCAACAAGGCCTTCAGGCTTCGGGTAGCCTTAATTTCCCAGGTTTGCGCACCCTGCTTGCGGGATAACGCTATGGCCTCGCGAAAGAGCGCCTCTGCATGCTCTGGGTCGTTCTTGAGGCGCAACTCGACGTCCCCGCGAAGCCGGATGAGTTCGGCCGCGAGGTATCTTTCACCTGTCGTCCTCACGTGCTCCAGCCCTTGCTCCACGGTCGCCGCCGCCATTTCGAGCTGATTTGCCTGAAGGTATGATTCGGAAAGCAGCGCAAGGTAGCACGACTTGTCGATCTCTTGCTCTCCAAGGTCATCGCACACCTTCTGCATCCGCCCTAAGCCGGACAGGTCACGGCTCGAATTGACCATCACCCAACCAAAGAAAAAGGACGCCATATTCAGCCAGAGATTCAGACCGTTGGCTTGTGCCAGAGGCAGCAGTTCGGCAGTGAATTCCCCAATCTTGTGTAGGTCGCCCTGGAGCGCGAGCAAGACACACCCATTGCCGAGACAAGCGGCTCGGCGATAGGCGGATTGCTGGCGAGTGATGACCTCGGCCCTGCCGCATAGATCGCGCGCACGCTGAGGGTAGCCGAGCATGTGAAACGTCCACGACAGATAGAGCATCGCCATGCTTGGGAAATCGCTGCCCACTAGGTCGGCCTTTGCCTCGTATTCCAGCGACCGTTCGAGGTAGTTGCGAGCACGCCGGAATGAGCCGCCGCAAAACAGGCTCATACCCTTGAACTGTAGCCCCAGAACGAGCGCCTTTACGCTTCCGCTCTTCCGGCCTATGTCGATCAACCTATCACTCGCCCATTCGGCATCGAGAAAGCGCGCGGAGTTGAAAGCGGTGCCGAACAGACCGTCGAGCGCCCGGATCAGGGCCTCCGCATCGCCGAGTTCCTGGCCAAGACGCATTGCATTCCGGTACGCTGCACTTCCCTCAGGCGTTACGTATCCGAACGTGGCATACAGGACATCCCCACGCTCCAGCTCAAGCCGCTCAGCCTTTTCACTGCGGTCCCGGGATGGCGGTAGTCGTTCAAGACAGGCCAGTCCCATGGCAAACATGTTCGCTGCTTCGACCTTCGCCCAGGTCTTGGCGACGTTCAGGCCGGCGGCGAGCCAGCAGTCGGCCGCGCGTCCGAACATGCCTGCCTCGGCAAAGTGCTGGGCTAGTAGTTCGGGATGTTCCGCAGCAGTCTTCGGCTCGAGAGTTTCGATGGCGTGCGCAACCAGTCCGTGCAGCTCCTGCCGACGCTCTCGCAACAGCGTGCTGCGGGCCGCCTCCTGCAGCAAGGAGTGAGTGAACGCGTAGCGCAATCGGTCATGCGAAAGCTGCGGCGCCACCAGCCCGGAATTAGCTAAGCTCTCCATCGCTGCTTCGAGCGCCGACGAGGAAAGACCACAAAGGTGGGACAAGAGCTTCAGGTCGAATTCGCGGCCGATGACGGAGGCGATCTGGGCGATCGCCTTGGCCGATCCCAACTTGTCCAGACGGGACACGAGAGACGATCGCAGCAGCCTGGGAACGCCGGCGACGGGCTTCCGCGCCTCTTGCTCCCAATGTTCAGCCGGCAGCCCAGTCTCAACCGCAGCACGGGTGAGTTCCTCGATAAACAAGGGCACGCCTTCACCCCTGTTCAGAACGTGCTCGCGAAGCTCGCCGGACAGATCTGCCCCGGCAGCCGCGTTATCCGCCAGCTTTTCGGCCTCGCGACGAGACAGGCGCGCAAGCGGGATTTCGAGCACATGTTCGGTGCTGGCCTCGGGTATCGATACGCTGGTGCGGCTGGTGATCAGCATGAGCATCCGATGTGCCGGCGCCTCCTCGATGAAGGCATCCAGGACGTCGCGAGACGATGGGTCGATCCACTGCACATCCTCGAACAAGATGAGGACGGGATTGATCGCGCACAGATGATGCAGCCAGTCCAACAGGACACGTCTGCAAATTTCCTGTTGGCGTAAAGAACTCAACTCGGTGGGTGGATACTCCGTTTGGTCGATCGCAAGGAGTCTGGCAAAGATGGATAGCGATATGGCCTTAGGCGCTTCGCTCGGCGCAAGAATTGCTTCGAGCTTGTCTAACTTGATGCGAGAGGGATCTTCGGTGCGAATGCCGGAATTGCGTTTGAGCAGAGTGAGAAAAGGGAACAAGGCGCTGTTGCTAAAATTCGCGGAGCACTGAATGGCCAAATGCATGCATTGTGGAATCTGCTGGCGAACCTCGAATGCCAGCCGTGATTTTCCGATGCCCGGCTCTCCGGACAGGACAACAATTCGACCCTGCCCTTGAATCACGCCGTCCCAAAGCTCGACGATGCTGTGCAACTGCGGAAGGCGACCGACTAGCTTGAACAGCCTCGTCCTCTTGGCAAACCGACTCTCGAGAAAGCGAGACTGTTCCACGCGCCAGGCTTGGACCGGTTCGGCGAAGCCTTTCAGAGTATGTAGCCCTACGTCGGTAAACTCAAACGCCCCTGCGGTCGCATCGTATGTGCGTTGGTCGATGAGGATCGTTTGCGGCGCAGCTGCTGTCTGCAACCTCTGAGCGAGATTGGGAATGGGGCCGGAAGCAGAAATTCGGCCGCTGTCCACTCCGCCGGCGACTACGAGCCCAGTTGCAATTCCAATACGCACCCGCACCGGCAGCCCGTCGGGTACCTCGATATTCGGTGCTATCCTAACAACGTCCAAGGCCGCCCTAAGGGCGCGGTCAGCATCGTCTTCGTCTGCTGTCGGATATCCGAACAATGCTAGAAAGGCATCGCCGGTGACGCTCACCACTGTGCCGCTATGATCCCGAACGACGCTGCCGCAGCGTTCGATGTACCTGTTCGTCAAGTCGAGAAAATCTTCGGGATCCAGCCGAACCGAATACTCAGTTGATGCGACAAGATCACAAAACAGGACTGTAACGTGTCGCCGCTCGGTATGCCCTTGGGACTGGACGATGGGCCTGT
The DNA here is from genome assembly GCF_040320865.1 of Mesorhizobium sp. M0598. NCBI lineage: Bacteria > Pseudomonadati > Pseudomonadota > Alphaproteobacteria > Hyphomicrobiales > Phyllobacteriaceae > Mesorhizobium > Mesorhizobium sp. M0598. The sequence continues at coordinate 35,123 of NZ_JAMYQL010000041.1, forward strand.
CGGGCTCTGTCAACGCCCTAATGGCGGCCAACAATTTCCTACGTGGTCCCAACGGGACCTGCATCTGCTGCAAGTCCTGATCCGACAGAAGGCACAGGCTATCGAAGTCGATCTTGTTCGCGTCAAAGGTCTCAGCATATTGCTGAAGCCCCAAGCTGCGGAGCCATCTCGCTACATCGTCCATCGGATGAACTCCAACGTGAAGCGTATGCTTGGGCCCTATCGAGTCGCTCTGACAGTCGAACAATAAACCTGGAAACGATGTAACTGCTTAGATCGTCTGTCAACCGACCGCCGCTTGCAGGTGAGGGGTGGTCCAACCACGACACTACTCTCGACGGCAACGGATGTCCGCGTAGAGGAGGTGGTGTTTTGAGCTATACGCTATGTTGCTTCTATCGAAACAGAACCGCTTCGGGACGATACGGATGAGGTGCCGCTGATTGCAGGCGGCGGGCAAAAGTAGCTCGAAGAACCTGGGCGAGGTAGATGGGGCGGGTTCAGTCCACCGTATATGACCCGAATATGACGTGTTGCGGATGAGCATGACCGAACCAGAGATGCCGATGGGGGTGTCGAAAGCGGTCGCTTCTGTGTCCTGGGTCTCATCGAGGCTCGGATAGTCGTTAACCAACGAAGGCACCGCAGCCGTTGTGAGCGCCCGTTGGCGGACCGCGATGTTGAATCGGATGTCGTCGCGTTCGGGAACGCCGCCATAGTTGTTGAGATACTTCCAGCGGAGTCGGAGAATACGACCGCCGTTTGCCTCGGTTTGCTGCGGAAGAACCTCGACCGTCGCGCCAGAGAGCAGGGACCCATCCTCTTGAGACTCAGGGGCTGGACAAGGCGTGTAGAGGGGCTTGTAGCCGCACTCAGCACCGCCCGCTCCCCATAGGCACGTGCTCAACCTGCGCCAATCTGAGCCACCTATTTCCGGGGTGGTTGCGGACAAATCGTTTCCGCTGCCGGGTATCATCCATGGGTGGATTTTGCCGCCACCGGTGCGGCGCGCCCAATCCGTCCTGTGCCTGTCAATCCGCCTGAGCGTGAGCTTCTCGTCCCTCAGCACCAAGACTTGCCCCCAGCGCGGGTTGGATATGAACGGCTCGCGCCCAACGGCATCTGCCGCTAGACGCCGGCCAGTCATCTGGGTTGTCAGCGTATGGCAGTTCGTGCAATTCCCAGTCGGGTCTCGCACCGTCATGGCGCGCGCGATGTCGCCCTGGTATCTGTCAGTGTATCCGGATCCGATTATGCGGAAAGATGTGCCTTCAAGACGGGGCCTTTCGGGCAAATAGTCGCCAAGGCTAAAGGCGAGCGCCCGGTCGTCGCTCTCGCCCAGGAGATAGCCTACCCTGGACTGCCCTGCGTGAGGATCGACCACGTAGGGGCTCTTGTTATCGTGGCACGCATGGCATCGAATCTGGAACGTCGTATCATACAGGGCTGCGGCCTCGGCGCGCGCAGCGGCGTCGGTGTAGGAGCGGCCGCCAGGTGGAACGAAAGGTTTTGACCAGTCAAACTCTGCCCGATCCTTTCTCCCGTCGAAGAACACGATTTCGCCGGTGCTTTTGTTAAAGCCGATCGTTCCTAGGAGCGCGAAGCGCGGATCGGAGCGCCGCCAGTAGGGATCGCTCGCTACCTCGAGGCTGCTGTTCGACTTCCGACACAAGAACAGCCATTCCACATTCCCGCGGACAACGCGGTGTAGACGCGAGTTTAAGCCACAGTATGCAACAGTCCCGGCCAGCGAAGGCTTGTCGCATTTCTCGATGCGGCCCGTCCATTTTACCACATTGCCCGCAAAGTCCCTGTGCTGGAATTCGAGGGGATGACCGGGCTTGGCGGGATTGGGCACGAGGTCAACCATGTTGCCGTCGACCTCGAGCGGAAGAACCCTCGCATTCGCGTTGCCGCAATCCGCGTCAGGAATTGGGCCGAAAACCGCGCGAGCCTCATCGCCGAACCGTGTTACAGGCTCGTTGTTTTCGGAAGCCGGCGGCCAGAATATGTCACCGTTCCACCGCAACATGATGGCGGCAAGGCCAGCGCCCGAGAGCGACTCAGACCCGCCCGAACCGTCAAAACTGCTCGCCGGACTGACGATCACGACCGTTGTAACGAGAACCAGGCGAGCGACAAGCGATCCGCGCACGCACCAACTCACCGCCCCATGGGCTCGAACTCCGGCGTGTCCGCGTAGACCGTGACCGTTGCAAACCTCCAGACGCCCGTATCCTTGTCCTTGTCGAGCGTGGCCCGCACGTCCGCGGTGTAGTCCGGTTCGGGCAACACGCGATCTCCCTCTGCTCGTTGGACGGTGACCGCCATGGTACTCTTTGAATCCAAGAATGTCTTGTCGTGATCTTTCCTGCTGCGCAGAAGAGTGTTGACGACAACATGTCGAGGCTGGAATACCTCCTTCGTCTCGTCGAACTGCTGCTGGAGTTTCATTTTGATTACCGCTTTGGGTGCGATGTATATCTGAATGTTACCCTCGCCGGTGCAAACCTCATAGCTTCCGGCGCCCGTGAACAAATTCTCGAACCTGTCGGCATCGCGCTGGTCGAGGGCCCATGCGTAGCGGCTGAACAGGTCGTCAATCTTTTGCCGATCATCGGCAGCTACGGTCGCGCCGCCCCATTGACTCTCCGCCGGCGCGTCCAATCCGGGCTCCGGTTGCTTTATGGTGCAGTCCGCAGCCCACGCCGAGCCGGCACATGTCAGAATGATCCCAACGGCAAAACTCACCACCGCCCGCGACCGGCGGACGAAGAATCCCTTGCGGTCGTTCATGGTGATCCCCTCAGCTCAATAAGTTGCCGACAACCCAGTCTAGACCTAACCAAGCATAACGCCAGACAGAAAAGTACATGGTTGAAAGTCGCCGACCGAGTCAACCTGTGGTAGATTCGATCTTCGCATTATCGGCGCATGGACAAAATTCACTTCTCCGCCTGGAACCGCAGGCTCAAGCCGCCAATGAGAATAGCCTTCTCGCCTGTCAGCTCCTCCTGGGACAAAGTCACAATGCCATCGCCGGCTGTTGCCTTGTCGATAGTCAACGCAGCACGGACCTCCTCCAGCGGCTTCATCTGGAACGGCTTTCCAACAGGATACGGCTCACTCGAGACCTTCCAACCGGCAGGTGCCGTCAAGCGAAGTTCAGTCTGTATTGGCCTGTCGAAAGGGTTCCTCACGAGAAATCGCTCGACGAGAGAGTGGATCGTGCGCAGGTTCGCATAGTTACGATGCGTCACGTTATTGTCGCTCGGCGTTATCCCATCAACGAAGAAGCTCGCCTTCGAAGCCTGTGAGATCGGATCCTGCGGCGAATCCACCATCGCCAGTAGGCAGAAATGATTTGAGAGCGCCTGGTGAACAGGGGGCGCCGGAAAGTCGAACTGCGCGATCCGGGCGGCGTCGCCACTCGTCATGGCGACCGAGGCACCCGAATAACTAAGGTTCGATACCACACAGGTCGAAGCATTTGTGGCGGCGCAACTGAGAGGATGCCATTGCGAGGTATCCGCCGAGTCTACAGGAAACAGCGACCAGAAGTCGTTTGGCAGTGGCGGGAGCGCCGTGCCGAACTGCGCCCAGTGCAGCTTGACCGTCGTAGTCGTCGCTGTCTGCGGGCCGCGATTGCGCACGCGAACATAGACCCTGTTAATGTCGCCGTTGACCGCACTCGGGGTCTCATCGGAGAACACCTCGAACGTCGCCGCAGCCGGCGCCGGCTGATACGGAGGAGCGTCGACCTTGATATCCATGCTCTCCCAATGACCGATGGTGCCGCTTCCTGCACCGAAGAGCGTGTTGCTTGGTTGCTCGGTGTTGCCCCAATCGAGCCGGTTGTCGCGCAGGAAGATGTCCACCCCGGCACGACCGTTTGGTGCAACAGCGACCAAGCGCACGGCTTCGAATGCGTTGACGCGCCCCCAGGCGTGTGTCGGATCGCCGGACACGGGAGCGCTGTAGCCGTTGCCGGGAGCATAGGCGCCAGCCGCGTCGTCAATCTTGTCCGCCGTGTCCTGTAGCAACCGCTGAACCTGTAGACGAGTGAGCGCAGGACTCGCTGTTAGGACCAGTCCAGCTACTCCGGCCGTCAACGGTGTCGATGACGAGCTGCCGATGAAGCAATGCGTATAGTCGAGCGCGGAAGGATCTTCCGCGCAATCGGGGTCGGGGAGCATGCTGTTGTACCCAGCAGGCCCCAGCATATCGGTCGTCGTGATCCACAAGGTGCCTTTGCCGGAAGAAATGGTCGTCGTCCACGCGGTCGGGGCCATGAGATCCATGCAATCGCCGAACGAGGGACTATCGTCGACGAGATCGAGGTTGGTCGAACGGCCGATGGCAATGAGGCTACCCAGGGACGGAAGGCGCGTAGGGCCGCAGTCGTTGCCTGTGCTGTTGCGCATGGCAATTAGAACAACGCTGCCAAGTCCACCACGGCCCGTTGTTGCGGCGCTGTTCAGCGCATTGACGATTGCCGGAATAGGGGTAGCAGCCCAGCTGTTCGATATGATGGCGGCCCCGCTACTCGCCGCATAGCCGATCGCGTCGCCAATCGCCGCAGTACTAGGCGGGATGCGGATAAGCATCAGACTGCATTCCGGGCAGCTGCCACTGACACCGATCGAGTTGTTACCCCTTGCTGCCGCTACCCCGGCGGCCGAAGTCCCGTGCCTGCCCTGCTGGGTCAGGTCAGAAGGGTCGTTGTCGTTGTCAACAAAATCCCAGCCGTTGACGAGATTGGGCTGCAGATCGGGATGCATCACGTCGAACCCGAGATCTATGATGGCGATTGTCGTCGCGGCCGAGCCGCGCTCGATGGCCCATGCCTGCGGGGCGTCGATGTCAGCATCGTGCGTACCGCTCTCTTGCCCCGTGTTTTGGTGATGCCACTGATCGCCGAACAGGGGATCGCTCGGGATCATTTGTTGGGGCTCGAGAATCATGATGAAGTTCGGATGCGCAAAGTCGACGAGATCAGCCATCGACTGGAAGCGCGAACTAAGCTGCAAGGCATCGCCCTTCGAGGCCTCCTCCACCCGCACGATGAACTGGTTCGGGTAATAGTCGCTGGCCTTCGCAATCGAGGCCGCCTGCTGGGCGACCAACGTGTTGATCCGCTCGACCGATACTCCGGGTTTAAACTGGATGATGATCTCGTCCGTGACGATTAGCGGATAGTCGAGCCCTGGCCCCGTCACCACAAATCCCGATTGCGCGACCACCGGATCGTTTTCACGTTTTATGCCAAGGGGAAGCTGGGCCAGTTCGGATCGGTCGGTCTTGCGGCCAATGTCGAGGAGATACACGCCGCCCGGCAGCGCTTGCGCGATCTTGTACCCGCGGCGACCCGCGAAATCCTTGATTTGATCCGCTGTCGTCCCGTCCTTGACGAGGATGCCCAGCCTGTCGAGACTAAGCGTCAGCGGAACCTTCTCGCCTTGTAAGTCCAGGAAATCTGTCGGTTGCTGAGCCCGCGCAGCGCCGCAGGCAAGCAGGACGGCAATCGCTCCAAAAATAGCGAGGATTCGCATGGTTTTCCCTCCGCGCGCCGGGCGAAAGGTTGCGCAAAGCAGCCTCCCAACCTCGGACGAAACTTGCGATAGTTAACAGGGTCTGGATCTTCGACGCCCAGCAAACCGAGTCAAAATAGCTCACTGTTCTGCCCAAGTATAGCTGTCCTAAGTTGCAAAACTTCTACCCACTAATTTCGCTTCTCAATATTTCGATAACCCGTGAAACATCTGGCAAGTGGGGGCGCAATGCCGATGTAGGCTACACGAAGCCGCGCCGCGGCGGATCGCCAACTGGTGATCCTCGATCCTGCAAAATATGAGTTCCCATACTTCAACAGGTCGCGCCGGCCAGCCCAAACCTCTAGCCGGCACGACCCTGGCCCGACCTGGCTTGTGCTCTTTTATTAGGCCGATGCCCATTTAGCAGGCGCAATGACTTGCCCGCAATCTGAGCAGCGACTTATGCCCCACTCGAATCCTAGGTATATGCGACCCTAGCAAGCTACAACGTGGGAAGACGCTACCCGGCGGCCTCTCGAAGTGAAGCTGGTGGACCGCCTGGAGTTCTCCTCCTCAGGTGCGGTGGCAATGCGATATGAGCCGAGAAGCCGCGCGACGTAGGGAGGACGCATGAACAACAACCATCGCATCTATTCGGTGAGCGCGGGGAGCGTCTATCCACATTAATGTGCCCAAGGCGGAGAAGAGGAGAAGAAGGGGCGCAGGAAGGCTGAGGTCGATGAGATCATCCGCTGGTTAACCTGCCACAGCCAGGAGACGCTGGAGAAGAAATTGGCGAAGAAAACCAACTTCGAGGATTTCTTCGCGCAGCCGCAGATGATCACCGGCGTGATCTGTGGCGTGCGTGTGCAGGATATCGAGGAAAGCACGACGCGCGAAATCCGCTATTTCGACAAACTCGTAGACGAACTCGCCAAGGGAAAAGCGATTGAAAAATCTTGCGCCGGTAGCCGGGCCAATTGTCCGCGCTGGTGCGAGGCATACATCGCGCGACCGCTTCTGTGATGGGTTTCGGATGCCGGCCGTCTACTGAGATGGCGTGGCTCGAGGCCGGCGTCCGGAAGCCTCCAGGGAAGGAACCCGCGGGGTGGAGATTTCGGT
>NZ_JAMYQL010000042.1:0-41730 GCF_040320865.1 Mesorhizobium sp. M0598
GAATAGGGCTTGGGCATGGCAAATCACCTCCTACAGGAAGTGAATCATGAACCACGCCTCACTGGAATCCCTCGCGATTCAAACTGAACGTCCGACGCTCTAGACCGTCCCTCGTAGAGATCGGCCTCAGGTTCTGCCGTGATCTGCGAGCCCGGGGCAAGCCTGATCACGGCAGGCCCGCCGACAAGGCGTTTCGCGACAGCCTGTACGAGAATGACTGATGTTCATCGACGCCTCGGCCCTGACGGCGCTGATGATCAACGAGCATGATGCGCGCGAACTCCTGGCCGGGACCCGGCGCGGCTGAACGGTGTTGAACCGGACTTTACTTGGCTGCCAGATTGGATCACGTTCAAGAACCTAAAATGCGGCGGGCTTGCTTCGGACGGTTAAGGCCAGGAGCGCCTCCGAAAGCCGTTTCTTCGCCCGCTCCACCCCGTTCTCGTCGATTGCCTCAACATCGAGGAACAAGTCGAGGCCAGTCGCGTGCTCGCTGATGACCTGAGGGCGCTGGGCGAGTTCACCCAGAAGGCCCTCGACTTCGTAGGGGACAACCTCCCGGCTGATCCCCTTCATGGCAATCGGTGCTAATGGACGCGCCCGGACAAGGTCGCGCACGAGCGCGTAAGTCTCATAGCTGAGGCAGATGCCGCCGGGCTCGGCAATCGACTGCAGACGGGCCGCCAAGTTCGCTTCGGCTCCGATGATGGTGTAGTCCATCCGATCATCGGAACCGAAGTTCCCAACATTGCAATAGCCCGTGTTGATGCCCATGCGAGCTCGGAAGGGCCGTTCAACTCCGCGGTCACGCCACACCCTGTTTAACTGCTCCACCCGACGCTGCATGTCGACAGCCATGCGCAAGCAGGCTCTCGCGTCTTCCTCGATGCCTTGCGTCTCGGGGTCTCCGAAGAACACAAGAAGCGCGTCGCCGATGAACTTGTCGACGGTGGCGCCGTGTTTGAGCGCGATCGTCGACATCTCGGTGAAGTACTCGTTGAGGAGAAGCGTCAGGTCCTCGGGCTGGAGCCGTTCCACGATCGCGGTGAAATCCTTGACGTCGGAGAAAAAGATCGTGAGCTTCTTGCGCTCGGTTGCGATGGTGACGTCCTTCTGGCCGCTGAAGATGCTTTTGTAAATTTGAGGCGAAAGGTATTTGGCGATCTTCAATGAAATCGCGGCCAGGAAGTCGTTTGCCTCGGAAAGCTCCTTGTTGATGCCCTGAACCAACGTGGACTGCCGACGCTGCAGGAGAATGAACGTCAGGCCCGCCGCCGCTGCGAAGCCGAAATATAGAAGCAGATACTTGAAGGTCAGCACGTTCGCAGCGATAGGCTGATTGACTGATATCTCCTGGATCCCTCGGACATCCCCTACCTTCCAGTCCGTCTTGGGGCTGTCCGGGTGTGAGTTATGGCAGGTCACGCAGACTTGTCCCATTACAACAGGGGCCGCGGCGCGGACCTGCCGGTCAAACAGTGAACCCGAGACCTCGATGATCGGCTCCTTCGGGTTGGCGCGCAAAGCCAAGATTGCATTCCGCTCGAACGCATCGAGCTGGTGGGGCGCGCGACCTTTGAAGGGCAGATCCGAGACGAACCGATATTTGACCGAGCCGTCATGAGCGCTGATGCGCTTGCCGAGTTCGATCGAGAGGGTTGCTGGAATAGGGATCGCACCTGGCACGTCCCGGTAGTTGTGCGTCGCAGTCACGGCGCCGTTAGCTTGCAGCACGCGTCCCACGACGTCGCTGCCGTAAAATCCGCGCATTTCGTCGATGATGCGGCTGATTTCGCTGGCTTGCCTGCGCAGCATCCGTTCCGACAGGTCTCGGAGGTCGAGCCAGGCTGCGACCGGCAGACCGATAAGGCCGATGACCACTGCCGCCACGAGGAGCGGTCCCATGGTGCGCTGCTGGCGCGCAATCTGTTCACCCAGTCCAGCCATTGTGCAAGCGCCCGGCCGTCATTAGTATCTGAACTATAGCTCATTCCCGGCACGGTACCAGAGTCAGTCTTGGCTCGATGAAAACACGTCAGCCCTGCAATGTCGGAACGACCTTGAGCGGTTGTTGCGAAGCCCCGACCCTCACAGCGGATTTCGCATTCTGGCGCTAGACGGACAGTGAATCAGTGAAGGGATGTCGCAAAGTCGGTTGTGGCCCGGAATCCGCTCCGCGATAACTGCTCAGCGGTCAAGAATTCACCTCTGGCAAGGTTGGGACTTCTGCGCTCGGAGAGCGCGTCGGAGAAGAAAGTGTCCCGCAAAACGTATCCGCGCGTCGGTCGCACTATGGAATGGGACACCGCGGCGGGGTGACGCGCGCTGCTGGCAGCATGACGCGCACCTGAATGGTGCGCCGCTCGCCTGCGGTAAGCGCAACCAGAGCGACGACGAGGATTTCGCCAATTCGCATTTCGTTGCCAGCGGCAAGGCTGCCACAGTCGCTTAGCCACCATGATTGAACTCCGATGCCATCCCGGCTCGTCGCCCGCGCAAATGACGCTGTCGCGTACGCGACGCCTGAGTGAAGCACTTATTTTCAGCCGAACCCTTGTGGCTGGAGTAACCATCCGGTGTGGCTCGTGGCATAGGCGGTTTCGCGTGTCAGACTGCTTGCATGGAGATCGACACCGACAAGATCGACGACGCCGTTCTGGGCCTGCTTTGGCTGACGCTGCATGAAGAGAGGCGCGCCTGGAAGGGTTTGGATTGGAATGCTCTGGATCGCTTGCACGAGAAGGGGCTGATCGCGAATCCGGCAAACAAGGCGAAGTCAGTGGTTCTGACAGATGAAGGACTGCGGCGTGCTGAGGAGCTATTCCGAACCCTGTTCACTCGCCCGGCGCCCTGAGCCAGAGCGCGGGACGGGCGCCTGCGAGCTGATAGCGCACATGGCTGAATTTCGACACCGGCGGCGCGCTGACCGCAGGCGGGACGGCCAGTGCTCTCGCCGTACGGCCAAATTCGTCTACGCCAACGGGCGCATCCAACTGTTAAGGCAGTGGCAGAGAACACCGCAGCCGCGGCCCTCAATGTCAACGGCATTGGCGCGAAGTCCATCCGCAAATGCTTTCTGCCGGCGAATCGGCGTTGCCCGGGCCGAGTTGCAGGCAGGCAGCGGGTCTGCGCCCGCTGCTGGCACATGGGATGTTGAAGAGGCAGATTACCGCAAGCAATGTGTCATCATGGCTGCGGATTTCCGAAGGCAGGTTTCTCAAGCACGAGCACATGACTACCAAGAGGCGATGTGTGAGTGCTCTTCACCTGGAACCCCTCGTCAGAAAGCGTTTCGATGAATTCGCCATCCGTTCCAGGCGGAACGCGGGCAACGACGTTTGAGGTGCGCCTCACAATATTGGAAAGCACCCTTCGCGCCTTGCCTGGGCCGATGTTGCGCTGCATGTGCTGATAGACGGCCAGCAGCAGGACGATATCGTATTTCGGTAGAAGGATATTGCCGAGGCGCCGGCTGCCGAGATTCAGGCGATCGAACCGGGCATGTACCGGGGAGCCGCTCAATAACATTTTTGCAGTCTCGATGTGCGGCTTGGCGATGTCGATCCCGTGGATCGAGCTGGGTTTCAGCTTGGATATCTCATAGGCGACAACACCCATATTGCAGCCAACATCGAGAATGGATTTTCCGGCGTAGTCGACCTTTGCGGAGAATAGTCCGTCAAGTCTGTCGTCCCACGTTCCGGCAAAACCCCTTTTGAATCTTGACCACCACAAATTATCAGCTCCTTTGGGAAGAGCCCCCTTGAGCGCCTCCTACCACGAGAGAATTAATGGTCGATACCCTTTCAACTGGAATTGATCACATTGACGAACCAAGGCAGGGACGTGTGCGGCCGCGTCACAACCCCATCACCTTGAGTGCCGCGGGAACCGCATAGCGGCTGCCGTCATAGCGCATCCGGTAGGTCCGCTTCACAGGCTTGCCAGGATGGGACTGGCATTCGCCATTCTGGTCGGGGGAGGGATTGTCGGTATCCGTCCGCTCGACCGCAATGATGTCATGATAGCCGTGGTGGCGCGCCGGGCTCATCGTCAGCCTGACCTGGCTGGAATGGAAGGATCCGGCGCAACTGGCATCGCCTTCGCCGCCAGTGCCGGCCACCACGAGACCGTCGAGCACCACGCGCAGCGCACCGCCGGCGAGGGCATAGAGCCGCAGGTCGGTTTCAGTGAAGGGATTGGCCTGAGAATGGTTTGCCATTTCGATGCGCAGGCCGAAGGCGGTGACCTCAGGGGCCATTGCATAGCGGCCGGTGTCGAATTCCACCTTACGGATCGCGATGGCATCATCGGTCATCAGTCCAGGCTGGAGCAGGCGCTGGCGCACACGCAGCGTATTCCTGTCGACGACCAGAAGCTCGATATCGCCGACATGCAGGTCGTCGCCGTTAGCGCTGTCAATCAGCGGTACCGCGACCAAAAGCAGGTCGTCATGAGCCGGCCAGATCTTGCAGGCCAGGCCGAATGGCGCATCGCTCTCCGGGAGCGTCGAGGCGATGCTGGTATGGGGTTCAAGCGTGAACGAGGTGCCGTCGGCGCTCTTTCGGGCCTTGGGATAGGCCTGCTGCACCAGCGCGGCGGCATCGCCGCAATCGCCCGCCGCGGCCTTGGCGGGCGACAGGCTGGTCAGGCAGAGGAAGAAGACAGGCAACAGGATTCGCATGAGGTTCTCACGTCACAGCGCGGATGCGGGCAGGCATGTCTACGCGAGATTGCTGGCGGCGCACAGGGGTGCGCGGAAAGTGCGGCTAACGAGGCCTCGATGAACTGCTGAATCGAGAGAGCTCGTTTGAGTCCCCTACGACGCATGCCCCCAGCGCTGAACCCGGTCATCCACGGACCGACTGTACTGGCAGATCAAGATGTGTGGCGGGGTCGGCCGCGGATCGAGCCCTTGTACCGCCCATGAACCGTTTCACATCGGCCTCCCTCCAAAGCCGGGACCAGGCGCATTTGTCGCCAAGATAATCTCGACTAGAGGATTGCCTCTGGCGTCGGCAGCCTGAAAGAAAGCAAAGGCGCTCGCTTCCTTTCGAAGATGTAGGAGCTCGGCCTCCATACCCCCCGACCGAATTCCGTTAACGGGGCCAGTGCGCGGGTGCGGGCTGAGAAATGGGGTGCCGCTAAGGGGTTCGGAGCGACCGCTCGGCACACAAGGCCGGGATACTGGCGACCCTATGGCGCCTTGGAAAAGCAGCACTGCCTCGGCGCGACCCCGGTTTGATCCGTCGTTGTGGCTGGGCTGCTTGGCTCGTGGGTTTCGCGCGCACGACCGAGCGGAGCGACCAACGCGATGACGAGGATTCGCCAACCTGCATTTCATCGCCAGCGGCAAGGCCACCATCCGCGCTTAGCCACCCTGCTGGACCCGCTCCCGGGTCATCGCCCGCGCTATTGACCCAGCCGCATAAAAAGCATCCCGCCGCAGAATAGCTGATACGCAGTGGCGATGATCAGCTCTTTTGCTGGTCAGCCCAATTACCGGGATCCCTATCCCGAATTCAAAAGGCGATCTTCACACCCAGCTTGCCGCTGACGGTTGAACTGTCTTGAGACCACTTACCGCGAATTTCGCTGCTGAGCATTATCGATTGAGACATTTTCAGGTTGAAGCCGGACGACAGTGCAGCCGAAAAGTCCGCGTCATCAAAGTCACTCTCTCTACCGTCGGCGCTTGCCGTGTTGGAATAGCCGAAGCGCTCCTGGATATCCAATCGCGCATAGGGGCTGATCACCATGCCATTGCCGAGCAGAAAATCAGCGTAGACTCCAGGTTCGAATTTGACTGCGCCAAACGACAACCGGCTCTTTCCATAGACAGTGTCAAAGCTGTCTGTGTATCCATCGCCGGTAAAGATGACGCCCAACAATCCGCCGCGGATGTCGAGTCGCACCCGATCGGTCAGGTTGAAGATGCGACCAATTGAGCCTGTCAGTGCATAGCCCTGTGTGTCGTAGCTGCCGAAAGTGCGTGCCGCCCTTTCGATGTCGGTGTTCCCAAGGAACGCAGATGCTGCCACGAGCGCATAACTTGTGCCGCGTCGAATGAGCCCGTAGCCGCCGAACATCCCACTTCTGTTGGTTGCTTCACCCTCCCCGATGAACCCGAATGCGTCGGAATCGACTTTGGCCGAGGCATACCCGGCGAACAGGCCGAGGTTCAGCCCATGCTCGCTGCCGAATCCAAAACGCTTTGCGGCATTGAAGTCGACGCTGATGGCAGCGGAGAATTCATCTACGCGGAAGCTCGGCCCATCAAGGACGCCCAAGCTATTCGAAATCGAGAAGCCGTCATGTTCCGTGCGAGCCAACTGACCGGAAGCGAAAACACCGAACGGCGTCGACTGAGCGAGCGGAACCCCGTTCGCGAGGCCGACGTCCGCTTCGACTACGCTGTCAACTACATCACCAAGCGCCCCCAAAGACGTGTCGACAATTACGCTGTTGGTCGCACCTCCAAGATAGCAGTTCGTGTCCAGAAAGATGCCCTCACTGTCGATAATGCAGGCGCTTGCCTGAGAAGGCGGTAAGATCAATGCAGCGGCAAACGAGAATATGCCCGCTGCGCATAAGCGCCGAGCGAAGCTTTCCTTCATTGTCCTTTCCCCTCTTAACTACAAAGCTAATGTAATAAGGGATGCGATACGCAGAAGATTCTCAATGCAATATCTGGCTGTGGCAGCGTGGGTGCAACATATTGCACCGGCGCTGGCAAGAGTGTAGCAGGTTCTCGCCGCTCGGGATATGGGTTTTGTACATTGCTCGATTTCTGCTTGCTAGAACCTGCGGCGGAGCTTGCCGACCGGATCTGTCGATTGCACGCGCCAGCGCTACTTTGTCGGATGATCACTGCGTCAAGAAAGCGGGCTAGCACCACCCTTGCGCTTTCTTTGAGGTGATTTCTGGTGTAAAAAAACCGCTGCACTCCGAGACATAAGTTTCACGCGCAAGAGTAGCGTGAGCCGGTTCGACACTTCGACGACTCTGAGATTGTCGCATGCTGAAACGAGCCTATTACATGACCCACAGTCCCTTCCTGCGCATCATAATGGTTCTGCTGGTGACACTGGTTGGATCGGTACGCGCTCAAGCGGCGGTCGAAGATGAACCAACGCCACAGTCAAGCAAGCGGCTCGCCATTGTCATCGGCAACTCCGATTACCAAAGTGTTCGTCTCCCACACTTGCCCAATGCGGTGAACGACGCCACAAGGCTTTCCGAAAGCCTGGGAAGGCTGAATTTTGATGTGCTGCTGGGAGTGGATCTCTCCCTTGCCGGTTTCGGCAAGCTCTTTCGCCAGGCCGATGGCAAGCTTGTGGGCGCCAGCGCGGTGCTGATTTTCTACGCCGGGCATGGCGTGCAGCTTCAGGGCGAGAATTACCTGCTGCCGGTCGACACGCCCGATCCTGAAACCATCGGGGAACTGACTGCGAAAGCAATCAAGCTCAACGACCTGATCGCACGATTCTCAAGTCGGGAACGGCAGACCTTCATTTTCCTCGACGCGTGCCGAAACAACCCGATGGGCAAAGGCCCAAGTGTAATGGATGGGCTTGCGCAGGTCGAAGTGGGCGAAAACACGTTTGTTGCCTTTGCAACCCAGCCAGGCAACATCACGGCGGACGGCTCGGGAGACAACAGCCCGTTCACCACAGCCCTTTTGAAGAATGTCGAGATCCCAGGGCTCAGCATTTCGGACATGATGATCCGCGTGCGCAACGAGACTGAAGCACTCACTGTCGGTCGTCAGGTCCCGTGGGATCAGTCCAACCTTCGCGAGCAGTTTTACTTCACCGAGCAGCAAGTGCTCGACCCGGCTCAGTTGAGCGCCAGCTTGTCGCGCATCCTGTCGGATCCTGTCGCGAAGCAAAGACTCCAGGTAGAACTTGCTTCCAACGACTTGCAGACTGCGGTGATTATCGTGGGACAGACTTTACGATCGCTGGAGGCTTCGGCGCCATCCGGCGCGTCAGCCGATGCGGTTGGTACGGAGATTGCCAGCCTCGAAGGGGCCCGGAAAAGTGTGATCTCCGGTCTCGAAACTTTGATCGTTGGCACGCAGGCTGGTGCAACGAAGCCTGAAAAACAAGCCGAGCTCGTACGCAGTGTCCAGACAGAATTGCGCCGCCTAGGTTGTTATCGAATGACCGTCGACGGAGATTGGGGCAAGGGCTCGCTCCATGCTCTCAGCACGTATTACAAGAACACCAAGCGAATAACGTCGGCCACCGAGCCGACCGTTGAACTTCTGGGGGAGCTCTTTTTGCACTCCGGCCGCGTCTGCAAAGACCCTGTGACCGTACCGCAGAGGCCCAGGCGAGCAAGTGTCGCCTCAGATGTTGCGCCCGTGCGGAAAAAGGGTGCTCCCAGCCGAAAAAATCCCAGAAACCCGCAGCCGCAATCCTCGCCTCCCGCAGCTGCTCCTCCCGATATCAATGGCGGAATTGGGATTGGCGGCGTTTTCTAGAGAAGCCATTGTTCCACGCGTACCCTTCTTGTCACGCGACCACAGCATGGCGTGATTTGGGCCCGCCTGCCGCAGCTAAACAACCTGGCTCGTACCGATCGCTGTTCCGGCGATCCGTTCCGCGTATATGAACGCGATTGTCTGGTGAGGTCTTCCGGACCGGAGAAGGTTGGATACGAGTTCCTCCCCCTCCGCCATACACTCGGACCCAACAATCTTGCCTCGGCTCGATGGTGCACGAACCGCGCAGAACCGCCGGGCTTTTCAATTCTAGCTGCCGGGACAATCGTCAAAATGCCGCTTCGCTGGGCAACGGGAACGAGTTTGCTTACGACGGCCGCCGTAGTGCTCAATCCGGTCGACTGTACTAGCCGAGATATGGTTTGGCGCGGGCGCGGGTCCAGCTCTGTGTCGCCGTGAACTGTTCGTGACCCGGATTTGATCCGTCGCTGTGCTTGAACTGGCAGGCTCGTAAGTCGCGCGTGGCCGACCGAGCAGAGCGCCAGGGATCGGAAGAGCACGCCTGGAGGTGTGACAGACGTTGCAGACACTCGGTCCCTGATGTAATTTAGCATTCGATCAAGTGAGGAATATGCCCGCTGTCGCGACGGCTTTTCTCTCTTTCTGTCTCGGCAGATTGCATGCTCTCTGACGGACCTTGCTACCACATGCTGTGTTCTTGTGGGCGAGGCAATAGCGTTCAAGGGAATTGCCATGCTCCGACTTTGCGGAATCATCGCAGCCTTCCTCCTCGCGAGCTTCACGACCTTTGAGGCTAGCGCCGACCGAAGGGTCGCCTTTGTCATCGGCAACTCGGAGTACCGACAATTCCCGGCACTCAAAAACCCGGCCAGGGATGCCGAGGACGTATCGAAAACGTTTCGACTGGCCGGTTTTGAGGTCTTCGTCGCAAGCGATCTGACCAAGCTGCAGTTCGAGGAGCAGTTTCGCAACTATCTGGCCGCAGTCGACGGCGCCGACCTAGCCGTCGTCTACTATTCCGGTCACGGCTTCCAGATCGGCGGCGAAAACTTCCTGATTCCGGTCGATGCCTCCTTGAAGCAGGCGGCAGACATCGAAGTCCAGGCCGTCAAGCTCAACGATGTGCTGGAACAGTTGCGTTCGAAATCGAAGATCCAGGTGATCATCCTCGATGCCTGCCGCAACAATCCGTTCCCACGCAAGAATTACTGGCTGAGGGACCAGCTCATTACTGCCGGCAACGCCGGGCTCGCACAGGTGAGGAGCTCGCTGAACACCCTGATTGCGTTTGCCACCGAACCCGGGGCGGCGGCTTATGACGGCGCCGGCGAACTCAGTCCGTTTTCGGCAGCGTTTTCCCGTCGCGCGCTGGCCCCGAACCAGGAGATCCGCACCGTAATGGCGGCGGTGCGCCGCGATGTGGTGGAAGCCACAAACGGCCTCCAAGTTCCCTGGGAGAACTCGTCGCTGATCGACGAGGTCGTGCTAATGCGCCGCAGCAATCGCCCCTCGCTGCCGCCGGTGCTGGAGAAGGTCGTGCTGTCGGGAGTGGGACCCGTCGGCTTGGGCCTGCCCGAACCGATCGACGTCGACGGCGGCACGATCACATTGAGCATCGAAAGACCGCCTGCCTTGGGGCGCCTGATGCTGGACGGCAAGCCTGTCGAGGTGGGCGTGCCGATCCAAGGCAAGGACCTGCCCCATTTGCAGATGGATGTTCCCAAGGGTGTCGCTACGCAGGAAGAGGTGGATATGCTTGCCTATGCCACGCATGACGACTGGGGAGGCCAAACCCAAGGCATCGTGGTATTTCGGGTCAAGAGCGGCGAAGGCGCGCAAGGCGAAGAGATCATGGCCTCGCTCGAAGCCGAGCAGAAGCAGAACGTGCTGGAGCGCGGCATTCATATCACCGGTGCGGCCGAGGCGCTCGAAAACCGAAATTTCAATGTTCCCGTGGGTGTCGGTCCGGTTGCGCTGAACCTTGACTTCCCGACCGATGATCCCGCCGTCAGCCTGAAAGTTTCGGGTTATCCGGCAACGGGAACGCTCTCGCTGCCGGATCGAACCCTGGCGCCCGACTCGAGCCTGAGGTCCGGTGAAGTCGACCGGCTGCGCTACGAACCCCAGATCGGCGCCGAAGCCACGGTCGAGGTTGGCTTCGAAATCCGGGCGGACAGCAGATCATCCAAGCCCGCCACAATGAAACTGTCGCCGACAGTCGATCCGTGCGATACGGCTGCCGGCGAACCTCTCGACCTGCAAGGCGTCGTCCCCGGCTTGCTGCCGAACGAAATAGGCACCAGCGCGGTAGAGCTTTGCGAGGCCGCCGTGAAGGCTTATCCCGCCGTTCCGCGCTTCCGCTATGAACTGGGGCGCGCGCTCCTTGCGGCAGGCAAGGTCGACGAGGGCAGGACAGCCATCGAGGAAGCCGCAAAGAAGGGACACGTCCGTGCCGTGTTCGAGCTCGGCTACATGTATGCGACGGGAACCGGAATGGCCGTCGACCGCGCACAGGCCAACGCGCTTTATGCGGCGGCGTCGGACAAGGGGGATCCCTATGGCATGACGTCGTGGGGTCGCGCCTTGTTCAATGGGTATGGCGTCAAACCTGATACCAGCAAGGGTTTGGACCTGCTGCTCAAGGCAGCGGCGATGGGGCACACCTATGCAATGAACGATCTTGCCGCAATCTTCACCGAGGGCCGCAACGGCGTGACCGCCGATCCGGCCCGCGCCGTTGCGTTTCTGCAGGCCGGCGTCCAGCGGCAGGATATGTATTCGATGAACCTGCTCGGCCGCAATTACTTGTCTGGGCAGGGCGTGGAGAAGGATCCGAAAGAGGCGCTGGCGCTTTTTCAGAAGGCAATCGATCTCGGCCAGCCCTACGCTCCGGGCAGCCTCGCACGCATGTATCGGGACGGTGTCGACGTGGAACGGAACCTAGCGGAAGCGCAAAGATTGTTCGAAATTGGGATCGCGCGGGGCGATCAGTTCGCAGCTTTCGATCGCGCGGCCCTCGAATTGCAAAAGGGCGACAAGGCGGATCAGGCCGTTGCAGTGCGTTTCCTCGCGTTTGCGGCTGCGCTCGACCTGCGCAAGGAACTGCCGGACGCCCAAAGGACGCTGGCAAAATTCGGATCGAAGCCGAAAACGGCGGCGTTGAAGCAGCTGCGCCAGGAACTGAAATCGAAGATCCCCGGGTCCGGTTCACTCGACACTCAACTGGTTCGCGCGGCCAGACGAGTCTGGGAAGAAGCCAATCCGCGTCGGGACTTGTTTTGATCAAGGAGGAGGCAATGGTGGAAAGGGCATTGAAGCGAGCAATCATCGGAACAACGCTATCCGGCGTCCTGGCGGGCCTCATGGGCTGCAATTCTCTGACACCCAAATTTGAACCGACGGCGCTGGTCGGCACGCCCCCGCCGAAGGTCGTTCGCAGGGTTCCTCCGCCAAAGGTCGTCAAGCCCGCTCCCAAACCCAGGGCCGCCAAGAAAGTGATTATACCGGTTGAAGAGGAGCCTGTTCCTGCGCCTGTCATCATTCCTCCTTCGGGCGGGAGCGGCGGGAGCGGAGGCGGGGGAGGCGGCTGGGGGGGGTGATCAGGTCAGGGTGTGAGGGCCAAAGAAGGATCGCACGACCGTAGCGTTCCGTGGCCTTTGATCGATTCAGGAGGACCAGTAAGGCACCGCCGGACGAAACGGGCGGCAAACAGATATGTTCAACCTACCGCCACCGCGCCACACCTCGACTGTACCAGATGTTCCGGTTCCTGAACCAGGAGGTTGCGCCATTTCCTGACGCCTAAGAAAGAGAGACAAAGTCCGGATCGGCACATATTGTCCTTCGCAATGTCGTCCCGCTGGATGCTTGCCCAGCTGACCTCGACTCGCACGTTGCCAAAGCGCTTCTTTCACCTCACATGTCTATTTCCGCGCTGTCGCCGTTATCATGCCCACCTGAAGCGACATGGAGCCGTCCACCACGAACTGCTGCCATTGCGCAGATGTCCCGCTCGAGCGCATCGCGTTTCACCGGGTCGGCTTGAGCGACCAACACCCGCTTTATGATTGCTTCAAGCTCTGATCGGGCGCGTTGCCCGACCGGCTCGTTGTGCGGGAGGGACTGATTTGACTCTATGGCCCAGCAGGAGCAGTGGCAGCCGGAGGGCAGCGCCGCGGGACTCTACGAGCGCTACCATTATGACGGCAGGAACGAAGAAGCAGTAGTAGTCATGGACCGAAGCTATGCCTTCAATCACGCCCAGCATGGCGCGGACATAGGCGAACTCCCGCGAAAGGTTTGACAGCGCAGATCAGCGCAAGATGTCCGACAGGCTCTCGGGCTTCTTCTCGCCAAGCGTCAGATCAAGGCCCGACAGCAGGTCGACGAGATGGCTTCGCATCAGGTCGGACGCGTCTTTTGCGTCGTGTTTTTCGATGGCATCGACAAGGGCGTGATGGGCCTGGCTTTCGCAGGTGGTGTCGCGGCGGCGCCAGTAGAGCGCGATGATCAGCGACGACCGCGACAGCAGGTCTTTGACGAAGCCGGTTAGGATCGAATGGCCGGCGATTTCGGCGATGCCGACATGGAATTTTGCCGACAGCATGATGGCGTCGCTGTCGCGGCCGGCATGCAGGGCCTCGTGCTCTTTTTCGAGATGAAGCCGCAGTTGCGCGATCTCGGCCGGCTTTGCCAGTTCGGCGGCAAGCGCCGCGACCTTGGGCTCGATCAGCGCCCGCGCTTCGAACACCTCGCGCGCTTCCTGCTTGGTCGGCTGGGCGACGAACGCGCCGCGGTTCGGCTCGAGCCGAGCCAAGCGGTCATGCGACAGCGCCTGCAGCGCCGCGCGTATCACCGCGCGGCTCACCGAATAGATCGAGGCGAGTTCGTCCTCGGGTAGTTTTGTGCCCGGTGCGAGGCGGTGGCTGACGATGGCGTCGCGCAGGCCGGCATAGACCGGAAACCAGCGCATCGTCGGCTTGTCGCCATCCCGTGGCTTTGGCCCAAGCAGGTCCATCGTCTCATTGTCCCGGCGACCGGATCGCATAGCGGCGCGAACACCGCGTTTCCGGCCGGACATCGAACATCCTGTGTGGGAATGTCAACAATTTTGCACGCATCAGGATACACGGCCGGAGGGCGAAAAGGGCGAAAAGATTCCGGCGAAGGATTTTTCGAGTGGAACCTGGTAGCCGCCGCGCTTTGAGGTCGACAGGCCAAGGCCGACGAGGCTCTCGCAGAGTTTTACTGCGCAGGCGACGCCGTCGAGCACGGGAAGGCTATGTTCGCGGCTGAGCGCGGCGGCGAGGTCGGCCATGCCGGCGCATCCCAGCACAATCGCTTCGGCCCGGTCGTCGCGGATGGCGCACTCGATCTCCTCAGAAATTCGATGGCGGGCGTTGGAGCCGGGCACTTCGAGCTCCAGAACGGGAACGTCGCTTGCCCGCACCCTGGCGCAGCGGCTGGCGAGGCCGTAGCGCACCAGATTGTGCTCGATCGCCGGCACCGAACGCGACAGCGTCGTCACCACGCTGAACTTGCCGGCAATCAGGCTCGCCATGTGAAACGCCGCTTCGCCGATGCCGACCACCGGCATCTCGCCGACGCAGCGCGCCGCGTCTAGGCCGGTGTCGTCGAAGCAGGCGATGACGCAGGCGCTCGCCGCCGGATGTTTTTGGATCTCGCCGATCATTCCCGGGATGGCGAAGACCTCGTCGAAATAGCCTTCTATGCTCGGCGGCCCATCCTTCGGATTGGCCGCGATGATCCTGGTGCCGGCCGAAGCCGCGCCGCGTGCCGCCTTGCCGATCTTCTCGGTCATGGACGCGGTGGTGTTGGGATTGACGACGAGTATGTCCATTTGCGCCTTCATATTTCGCCGCCGAGATAGAGTTTCTTGACCCGGTCGTCGCCAAGCAGCTCAGCCGAATGTCCGGCCAGCGCGATCTTTCCGGTCGTCAGTGCGTAGGCGCGCTGCGAGATGCGCAGCGCCATGCGCGAATTCTGCTCGACCAGCAGCACGCTGACCTTTTCGTCGCGGTTGATTGCGACGATCGAGCGGGCGATGTCCTGCACGAGCTTCGGCGCGACGCCGAGCGAGGGTTCATCGAGCAGCAGAAGCTTCGGTTTGGCCATCAGCGCCCGCCCGATCACCAGCATCTGCTGTTCGCCGCCGCTCATCGTGCCCGCCATCTGCGAATAGCGTTCCTTCAGGCGCGGAAAACGCCCGAGCACCATGTCCAGCGTCCTTGCGATGTCGGCCTTGTCGGTGCGGGTGAATGCGCCCATCATTAGATTGTCGCGCACGGTCATATAGGAAAAGACGCGCCGCCCCTCCGGCACCATGGCGATGCCCATCCTGACCAGCTCATCCGGCCGCGTTTTGTCGATGCGACGGCCCTGGAAATGGATCTCGCCGCTGCGGACCTTTTTCAGGCCGGTGATGGCGCGCAGGACTGACGATTTGCCCGCACCGTTCGCGCCGATGAGCGCTACCGTCTCGCCCTCGTTGACGTTGAGCGACACACCCTTCAGTGCATAGACATGGTCGTAGTAGAGTTCGACGTCGGAGACTTTCAGCAGTTCGCTCATGGCTAAAATCCGATCGTCTCATCTTCGGCGCCGAGGTAGGCCTCGATGACCTTTTCGTTCTCCTGGATTTCCTTCGGCGTTCCCTCGGCGATTTTCACACCGAAGTTCAGGACGACGATTCGGTCGGAAATGTTCATCACGGCTGGCATGTCGTGCTCGACGAGCAGCACGGTCACGCCGCGTTTGCGGACGCCGCGCACCATCTCCACCGTACGCGCGGTTTCGTCGTGATTCATGCCGGCAAAGGGTTCGTCGAGCAGGAGCACGGTCGGGTTGGTGGCGAGGCCGATGGCAATCCCCAGCGCGCGCAGATGGCCGTGCGGCAGCGTGCTGGCGATCTCATGCCGTTGCGCGCCGAGATCGAGGAAGTCGATGATCTCGTCGGCGGATCGCCCGAATTCATCCTCGTCGCGCCGCGCTGTAGTCGTGCCGAGATAGAAGCCGGCAAGGGTGGCATTGGAACGCAGGTGATGTGCGATGATGACGTTGTCGCGCACGGTCATGCCCTTGAAGATCGTCGTCTCCTGGAATGTGCGGACGACGCCCTTCCGGGCGACGATATGCGGCGCCAGACCTGAAATCCGCTGTCCGCGAAACAGCACCTCGCCCGAGGTCGGACTGATGAAAGAGGAAATCAGCTTGAACAGCGTCGATTTGCCGGCGCCGTTGGGACCGATCACGGAGAGGATTTCGCGTTCCCGGACGGCGAAGGAAACATTGTTAACCGCGACCAGCCCGCCGAAGCGTTTGGTCACTGCCTTGATCTGGAGAAGCTCGGTCATGGTCCTAGCCCTGCTTCTTGCCGAACAGCCGCAGGCTGAGCAGGCCGTTGGGAAGGAACAGCATCAGCGCGATCAGCACCGACGAGAAGATCAGCAACTGGAACTCGCCGGTCTCGAACAGGAAATCCCAGCCGAAATAGAGCACGAAGGTGCCGATCATCGGCCCGAAGACGTAGCTGAGCCCGCCGAGGAAGCAGTTCAGCATGAAATTCACCGAGTCGGTGACGGTGAAGCTGGACGGATAGATCGACTGCGAGATGGCGACGAACATCGCGCCGCCGAGACCGCCGAGGAACGAGGAGATGGCGTAGGCGATGACGCGCAGATAGGCGATGTTGACGCCGATCGAGGAGGCCAGTTCCTCGTTCTGCTGCAGCGACTGGCAGAGCTTGCCGATGCGCGAATGGACCAGGCGGTAAAGCCCGGCAAAGCACAGCACCATCAGCACCACCGAGACGAGATAGAACGCCGGGCGTGGATTGGCGAGCGTCGCGAAATCGGGAAGGATGGTCAGGCCGACGATCGAAATGCCGCCGGGGAGCGGAATGCTCACCATGCCCTTGGCGCCGTTGGTGATCGGCAGCGCCAGCGCCAGCAGCCGCGCTACTTCGGTCAAAACCAGCGTGACCATGGCGAAATAGACGCCGCGGAGCCTGAGGATGGGCAGTCCGATCAGCACGCTTGCAGCGGCGCAGAACAGCCCGGCCAGCGGCAGTGTCAGCCAGAACGACACACCATACTGGACGACAAGGATGGCCGAAACATAGCCGCCCATAAGCGCGAAGGCACCCTGGCCGATATTGATGCGGCCGATGTAGAAGGTCACCCATACGCCGGCGCTGGCGATACTGAGCAGCGCGACCGAGGTCAGCGTATAGTAGAGGTCGAGCCGACCGGTCGCCTCGATCAGCCAGGGCACGCCGATGAGTACGACCAGCAGGAAGACAGCGACGGCGAGGATGTTGCGTGTACGCTTCATGTCCATCACCCCCACGGCTTGCCCATGAGCCCGTTCGGGCGGATGCTGAGGAAGACCATCAGCGCGGCGAAGATGACGAGATAGGTAACGTCGCCATACTGGCGTAGCACTGTCAGGCCGACCGATTCCATCATGCCGAGGATGAAGCCGCCGGCGATTGCTCCGCTGACGACGCCGGCCCCACCGATCATCACCATCAAGAACGCCTTGATCGAGATCGGTCCGCCGATGCCCGAATTGACGCCGGTGATGGCGACCAGCAGCCCGCCGACTATGCCGGCAAGCATGGCGCCAAGCGCAAAGCCGATCATCGAATAGCGGTCGACCTCGACGCCCATAAGCTGCGCCGCGACCCGGTCCTGCGCCAGCGCCCGCATGGCGCGTCCCGGCTTGCTATACTGCATGAAAAGCACGAAGGATGCGATGAACAGTATGGCGAGAGCGCCGACCAGCAGCCGGTCGTAAGGCATTATGAGGCTGTCGGAGACGAAGACGCCGTTGACGATCTTCGGCACGCCGCGCTGCTTTTCACCGAACAGGAGGAGGATCACGGCGTCGAGGAAGAATGCGACCGCCGCCGCGAGAAGCATCGTACTTTCCTCCCGCACGCTTCGCCTAATCACCGTTCTGAAAAGGAATTTCTCGACCAGCGCTCCAATGACCAGCAGCGTGATCCCGGACGCAACGAGCGCGACGACGAAAGGCATGCCGAGCTGGCCATAGACGGTGTAGGTGATGAAGCCGCCGAGAACGTACATCTGCCCATGGGCAAAGTTAAGCACGTTCATCAGCGCGAAGATCAGGGTCAGACCGAGCGCGATCAAGGCGTATTGCGCGCCAAGATAGAGCCCGTTGGCGATGACTTGTTCCATCAGGATGGTTCCCCGGCCATTCAGAGGCTCAAGACGAATGCAGAGCCTCTGCGGCAATCCGCTTCAGTGCGGTTGCGTCAATCGACTTGAGCGACGAAGAGCGTCTCGAACTTGCCGTCGCGGTATTCCGTGACTACCATCGGGACCGAAAGCTGGCGCTTCTGGCCGAATGACGTCATTCCGACATAGGTCAGCTTGGCATCGTCCTTCAGATAGGGATTGGGCGCCGAGAAAGTGTCGATCGTCTTCTTGAACTCCTCGACTTTGTCGATCGCGGCCGGGTTCGCCTTCAGCGTCTCGATGATGTATTCGAGGGCGTAGACCTTGGTGTTGGACTCGTCATTGTATTCGCCAAACATTTTCGTATAGCGGTCGACGAATTCCTTCATCGTGTCGGACGCGATTTCCGGCGTCGAGGCGCCGCCGACTGAGATGAAGCCGTTGGCCAACTCGCCCGCGCCCTCTTCCAGCACCTTGGCATCCTGCGCCGTTTCGGTGGAGATCAGACCTTCGTAGCCGAGCTCGCGCGCGGCGCGGATCAGCAGCGGCGCATTGCCGGGCGCGACACCCGAAAGCACCAGCAGGTCCGGTTTTTGCAAAACGATCGGCGTCAGTACCGGCGTGAAATCGCGGGTATCGTTTTGGTAGACATCCGTTGCAGCCACAACCTCGAGCCCGAGCGCCTTTGCCGCGGCAACACCGCCATCCCGCTGGCTCAGCGGATCGGATTCGTTGGCGGCGACAAAGGCAACTTTCTTCACGCCCCTGTTTTCCATGAGATATTTGTAGATCGCCGGAGCCGACTGGTAGTTGGCGATCATGCCGAGCACGGCGTTGGACGCCGGCGGGCTGTAGAGTTCCTTCGGGAACGCGTAGGGAAAATAGATGATGCCCTTGGATTCAGCCACAGGACGCACCGCCGCCGCGCCGTCGTCGACATTCGGACCGACGACATAGTGGATGCCCTCCTGGGCCATCTTCTCCATGCCGGCGATCGCCCGCTTCGGGTCCTTCTGGTCGTCGAAGGTGACGATTTTAATGTCGTAGGTCTCGTCACCAATCTTCACACCGCCGGTTTCGTTGATCCAGGCGGCGCGCGTCTGCATCGAGCGGACGTTGGATGTGCCCCACGCAGCGGCCGCGCCACTCGTCACGCCGACAAAGCCGATCTTGAGTTCCTTGTTGGCGGCGTGCACCGTGATTGTGCCGCCGGCCATGATTGCCAGCGCGGAGACGGCGCCGCGCGCCGCGGATGTGATTATTGAACGCCTGTTGATCATTGTTCTTTCCCCTTTGGAGGCCGCGCATTGTTGCGACAGAACTCGACCGATACGCGGACTTTTGTGAGTGAAGGCTCAAATCAACCACCTGTCAACAAAACTTTTTCCGATTGTTGACAATCTTGTGAGCGGTCGTAGATGAAGAGCGCAAAGATTCGAATCGGCGTCGATTCGGGTAGCGCTGGTTGGGGCGTATTCATTCATTCGGCTGCCATTTCCCCCTACGGCTGACTACGGCTGGGAAGCACAATGAACATGCCGATGCCGGGAACGTCGGCGGGAGGATAGGGGCGGGAGCGGGCTCCAGCTCTGCGGTTGGCTGCCAATCCGCTTCCGCCCTGGAGACGTTCCCCGTGTTCGTGGCTGGAGTCCTCCTTGTCCATGCGCTCGGTCGTGAGAGCGGCCTCAGCGAATGGGGAGCTAGTCTCTATTTCTCAGTCAGGCTGGTTTATCTCCCGCCCTACGCAGCGGGGGTTCCCCTGTTTCGTTCCCTCGTCTGGAATGTCGCATTCGTTGGAATTGTGCTGCTTTTGCCTGCGTCACTCTGGCCCGAGCTATAGTGCCCAGAGCGCCATCACACGGCGAGATTCCCTTCCACCTATTCTCTGAAAGATCGACCGGAAAGGATCGTCAGCGGCCCGCTTGGCGCAACGGCCATCGAAGAAGAGCATCAGACGCGCTGTGGAGAACATCCACTCGCTGACTGACCGAAAAGGGTACATGGGAAGAGACCACATTGTTGGTAGCGAAGGTAAACCGGATGCTGCGCGGATGGGCGAACTAGTTCTCGGTAGGAACCACCAGCAAGGCATACCGGGCCCTCGACAGTTACACTGCAGTGCGGTTGCGCCGGTGGCTGCGTTCCAAACACAAGACCAGACGATGCAAGGGCGGGGCCCATCCAGACTCGCATCTTACGAGCACTTCGGGCTCGTACGTCTGACCCGACTTGGACGTGGCGTGTCGTGGGTGAAGGCGTGAGTTTTTGTCCGAGACCCGGATGCGGGAGATCTGCAGGTCCGGTTCGATGAGCGAGGTGTGGAAACGGAGCCAAGGTTGAATCAATAAGGCAGGGCCAGACGAAGGGGCGGCAAACAGATATGTTCAACCTACCGCCACTGCGCCACACCTCGACTCTACCGTTTCTTCGCGTTCACCAAGGGCGAAGAAACGCGGAAGGCTGGCATCTGATTGACGGTCGGAAAAGCGCGGTCGCGCCAGTTGTCGCACCTCATTAGACCGTTTCGAGCCGGCTGAACCGAACCGGGATGAGTTTGCGAGTCTTCAGTTGCCCTGCCGAATCCTTGTCGATGACCGTCAGCAACTGCACATCTTGAGGTCCCACAGGCAGAACCAGGCGTCCCCCCGGCTTGAGCTGCTCAAGCAAGGCCGGCGGCGCCCGCCCAGCCGCGACGGAGACCAGGATCTTGTCGTATGGGGCGTGCTCGGGCCAGCCGCGCGACCCGTCTCCGACACGAATGCCGACATTGGATAAGCCGAGGCCCTGCAGCAGAGCCTCGGCATGGCTTGCGAATTCCTCGATGATTTCTACGCTCCAAACCTGCCCGGCGAGTTCCGCGAGGATTGCGGTTTGATAGCCCAGGCCAGTGCCGATCTCGAGCACCGCCTCGTGCGGTTGGGGAGCAAGGAGATCGGTCATGAGAGCGACGATGAATGGCTGCGAGACGGTTTTATCGAAGCCGATCGGCAGCGGCATGTCCTGGTAGGCATAAGGTGCAACCGAGGCTGGCACGAAGAGATGCCGCGGCACTCGCCGCATCGCTGCCATCACCCGCTCATCGAGCGCCGCCTTGCCGAGTTCTTCGCTTGCAAGGTCGGTATGGATTGCAATCATCTCGACCATGTGCCTGCGTAGGACCGCGAGGTGCTCTTCGTTCATTGGCTTCATGACGGTGGGGCTTTCCTCAACCAGATTGCTGCCGGTGAGCATTATATCCTGTTCGTCACGGTAGCGCCCGCCATCGTTTCCATTACGGGTGCCCAGGGCAAGCGTGGGTGACCGTCTTGGCAGGCTATCGCCGGCGGCGACCCTGGAGATTCTGGGCGCTATATCGCCATAGCGATGTGTCCCGTATGCGGCTATCTCGCGCATCAGCTTCGCCAGCACCGGCCGGGAGGGCGAGGCGCCGGAGCCGTGCTCCTGGTGGACGAGGCGGCAGCCAGCCACCTTGACCTCGTCGACTTGGGCGTCGGTCGCCCGATCCTCGGTCGACGCGGGCATCGCCAATGGGCGACCGATCGGGAGAACTGGACGTTGTGCGTGCATTTGGCCGGTTTCGGGGCCTTTTGTGGGTTTTTGTGCACACAAGGAATGTGCCAGAACACGAACGTGTGAATGCGTCTGGTGAGGCCTCAACGACGTCTCATCCGCCAACCGAGACTTGTAGTCCGTCGCGCAATGCCATATCTTATGCACAAGAAATGTGTTTCTGAATATGGCAAGGGAGACAGGAATGACCCAAGCGTTGAAAGCTCCAGTTCAGAACGAACCGTTGGTGCTGTCCTATATGGATCGGGCTGGGAAGATCGCTGTCGCCCAGGTTGCTGATGGATTCGGTATGTCCAAAGGTCAGCTTGCCGAAACGGCGGGTCTTGCGCGGGAAACCCTCTATAGGGTTGAGCGTAGCCGTGCTGCAAAGACGCAAGGTCGCCTTCGTGAAATGCTTGAGATCATCAGCAGGGTGACCGACTGGGCTGGAGGCAAGGAGCAGGCGATGGCTTGGTATCGGGCGCAGCCGATACCGGCCTTCGGCGGACGGACGGCGGAAGCTCTGGTTAAGGAAGGCAAGGCCAGCGCGGTTCGCGACTACCTGGATCACGTCGCCGTTGGTGGCTTTGCTTGAGGTTTGCCGGAATTTGCTACCGCGCCCATGATCCGCGTTGGTCGTTCCAGCCGATCTCAGGCGACGGAGCGGCTATTCGGGGTGCCAGATTCAACCCGAAAGGTGTGCGTACGCTTTATCTGGCGCTCGACGTCATGACGGCCGTGAAGGAGGCCAATCAGGGTTTTGCACATCGCATTGATCCCTGCGTGCTCTGCTCATACGAGATCGATTGCGATGACATTGTCGATCTGAGGACGGCGCAAGGCCAGGCCGACGCCGGGATCCGGTTCGAAGATATGGCTTGTGCATGGATGGATTTTCTCGCCGATGGCAAACGGCCGCCGTCATGGAGCATCCATGACCGCTTCGTTGCTGAAGGCAAGTTCGGCATTCTCGTGCCCAGCTTCGCGCCAGGTGCCGGCACATCCGATCAGAACCTCGTGCTATGGAGCTGGGGCGAGGTGCTCCCGCACCAGGTCAGGGTGATCGATCCGGGAGGCCGGCTGCCTCGGAACCAATTGTCCTGGAGCTAACGCCGCAAGGGTCGGATCGAATTGCGACTCAGGCGATTATCCGCCCGCCCGCCCGAGTGTGCGTTCCGCGTCATTGTACTAGTTCGAGGCCTGCTGCACGGAGCGATGCTGCGACTGCTGGATGGCTTCGGGCAGCGGAATGGCGCGGCGTGCGGTTTAGGTGAGATAACCGGAGCGCAAGCCATGGGCGGAGAAGGCTTGCGGATCGAGCCCGGCCTCGGCGGTGCGCCGCTTCAGGATCAGATTGACGGCCTGCGGCGTCAGGGCGCGCTTCGAGATTGCCCCAGCGGTCGAGGCCGCCAAACACGGCGCCGTCGCTGATCCCGGCGCGCGCCAGCCAGTCCTTCAAAACCAGCACAGGCCGGCCGACGAGCAGCACGAAAGCGTCGCTGTCGGCTTGCGTCGTCTCTTTGCGGCCGAGCCGTATCGACAGGCATGGCAATTTATCGCCGTCGGAAGCGTTGGGATCGGCCGGAACCGGGTCTTCGTCGACCAGCTGTTCGACGCGAAGAGCAGAAATTTCGCTGCGACGCCGGCCGCCGGAGGCGAAGGCGCTGATGAGAATCGCGCGATCCCTGACGTCGACGAGACGGTTGCCGGCGCATGTTTTCAGGGGGGCGGCCAGAATATCGGCGGTCTTGATCGCGCTCTGCAGCCCGGCGCATTGAATTTTCCGACAAGTTCCGCCCCATTTGGTCAAGATTGACCAGCTCGACAGCCGCCGGCGCACGGTGGACGACGCGTGCGGTTTTTTGTCATCCGTAACAGGCCCTGGGCTACCCACCGACGCCGCTACGTCAGCCGGCATGCCCTGCGCCGGGTCGGCCTCGCGTTTCGAAAAATCCCAAACGTAGTGAGCGACGAATTTGAGGAGCAGGGATTCCGGCGCCGGCCAAGGCAGAGGCTGTCCGGTGGCGGCCAGCGACTAGGCGTCGAGATAGCCGAGGTCGGGCGAGCGCGCGGAGGGAGTTTTTGCCGATGCCTTCCTGGGCCAGATGGCGCAGCATCGCGACGTCGTCGTCGGTCAAAAGTTCGCGGCGGTCGAAGGGCAACACCGAATCCAATGCGAGTCGAGCGCCTCGGCGCGTCGAACACCATTGCCCGATGGCCGACCGACGCGGTCAGTTGCCATTCGCGAGCGGTCCGAGAATTCGGATTCCCTGGCCGCGCGCGGCAACTGCGAGCTTGCGATCGAGGGTGGCCAGCGGCAACGCGGTTTCGATTGCCAGCGCAAGGTAGGCGGCGTCATAGGCGCTAAGACCGTGCGCGATGGCAAGCTCGATGATGGCGCCGTCACGCCCTGCGCCCGCATCCTCAAGCGGCAGCCGGCGAAGTCGCGCCATTGCGGAGATCGATTCGCCGGGAACGATCCGCCCGCGCCGTTCGGCCGTCAGGACAATGCTGCGCGCCTCGTGCCAGAACAAGGAAGGGACTGGAGATTGGCCTCTCAGTCCCGCGATTGTTGTTTCGGCCGCCTCACTGTGCTGCTCCGGCAAGAGCCAGGCAGCGGCAAAGGAGGCGTCGAGGACCAAGATCATCAGTAGCGATGCCCTTCGTGACGCCAGGCCAGGATCTCTTCAGTGGTCACGGGCTTCGCCTTGGCGCGCGCGGCGCGAACCTCGTCGATCAAGGCGTCCAGCCGGTTATCCTTGTGGATTCGGGAGAGTTTTGCGATCGGATCGTTGCCACGCGAAATAATCACTTCCTCGCCGGCCTCGACTTTCGCCAGCAGTTCGGAGAGATGGGTCTTGGCCTCGCCGACCTTCACTGTGATGGTCATTTTTCCGTCCTCGTGTGGCGTTGTACGCTGTGGCGTCCTTGTTCCGCCACGGCCACTCTCGTCGCGCTGAGCGCAGCCTTGCACGACAAAGTTTGCGCGACCATAGCGTCGATTCCGTCGGTTGGTCAAGGCTTGGTCAAGTCACCGATAAGAGGTCATTATCGATAGTGTTCTTTGGCCTCACATCATCCTCGGTGACTGTGGCTTTCACTTCCCGATTTCAATTAAAGCCCTAAGCTGAAAAGTCAGACGATGGTTTTTGCCTTCTCGCTTCAATCGAAGGCGAGCGACGGGCCTTTTCCGAGGCTGTTGGCCCCAGTCCAGATGAACTCAAGAGGGTCGCGGCGGTGCCGAGTTCCGAAGGTCAGCGGCAAAGGATCTGCGGACTCACGGCTAACGGCTCAGGGCAACTCCCGATACTTGAATCCATCGCGCGGAGGTAATACCATATTTCGAGGTGTCCTTACCGAGGCTGCAATGACAACGACCGTAACCGCAAAAGGTCAAGTGACCATTCCCAAGCCCGTGCGCGATCTCTTGGGCATCGCACCGGGCAGCCAAGTGGATTTTCGCCGCGCCGCCGACGGCAGCGTGGTGTTGGTTCGTGCGGACGAAAAACGGCCGGCGAGCCGCTTTGCCAAGCTGCGCGGCCATGCCGGCAAGGGGCTGAGCACCGAGGCGATCATGACCTTGACGCGCGACGAAGCGTGACGCTGGTCGACACCAACGTTCTGCTCGACCTCGTCACCGACGATCAGGACTGGGCGGAGTGGTCGATCGAACAGTTGGAGGCCGCCTGGCTGCGCGGACCGTTGCTGATCAACGACGTCGTCTATGCAGAGCTCTCGGTCCGTACAGCCGGATCGAGGATCTCGACGCCTTTCTTGACGCGGCCGGCCTCGAGATCGTGACGATGCCGCGGCCGGTGCTATTCCTGGCCGGAAAGGTGTTCACCCAGTATCGCAAATCGGGCGGATCGCGCACCGGGGTGCTGCCGGATTTCTTCATCGGCGCCCACGCGGCGGTCGGTGAGCTGCCGCTGCTCACCCGCGACGTCGGCCGTTATCGCACCTATTTTCCATCGCTGATGTTGATCACCCCAGCCTGCTGAGCGCGCCTGGCGAGGCCTCGAACCGCGCCGGCAGGGGAGGGTGCTTTTTAGAGCCCGGACGCTTTGGTCAGGTTGACTCGGTAACGATCGCGGCCGCGTTGGTATTTGCGGGTGTCGGTTTTATTTCCCGATTTCAATTGAAGTCGTAAGCTGAAATGCGGAACCGCCGTTTACACCTTACGGCTTCAAGCGCGAGGAGGGGACCGTCAGAGCCTTTGGTGAGGTCGACGCGGAACCGTCGCGCGCGGCAGCTCGTAAGGGCGGGACGTGCCGGAGTCATGCTCCGAAGTCAGTTCGCAGCCGGCCGAATGCTGCTCGACCCGCGCGCTTCTGTAGCTCGTCCGTCTACGCGCGCATGACCGCTCAGGCGTCACTGTGGTCGACGGAAGGACGATTGTGAGCCTCGCGAGCCATTTGCAGTGCCCGAGTCTCGCAGCTTGTGCCCATCCACGAATTGACTATTTTGCATGACTATGAGCGAGCATCTGGCCTTGGTTCTGACGACAGTTAACGCGCCCTACAGCGAACAGCTCGACGGGGTGGCGCTGGCTCATTGTCTTTCGGATCTAGATCTGGCGAAGCAGTATCCTGGGCAGGTCAGTGCCTTCCTTGCAGAAGTGCCGGTCGAGCAGCAGATGGAGTTCGCCGCCGCGCACCAGATAGCGGTCGATGATCTGAAGGCTTTCGCGGCCCATTTCTCTGCTTGGTCCGGCGAGACCTATTAACTCGCTGCTTGATGATCGAGGTCCATAGCCGTCGTCCGTCCGAATGGCGGCGGCTTTTCGCCATTGCTGCCGATCTGATCGATCAGCTCCGGAAGAAGGCCGGAGGTTTTGAATCCGAATGGTCGTTTGGCGGCGGCACGGCGATGATGATCCAGATCAACCATCGCGAAAGCCACGACGTCGATATCTTCCTCGACGACCCTCAGCTACTCGGCTTCATTGACCAAGAGCCAACAGGGAGGGCATTGCCGGTCGCCGGCAGAGCAACTTGGCCATATTAGGCGTTAGGCGGCGACAGTTCCATGTCTCGCCTTCTCGACCGTGACGGTCACCTTTCGGT
This sequence comes from Mesorhizobium sp. M0598, assembly GCF_040320865.1. NCBI lineage: Bacteria > Pseudomonadati > Pseudomonadota > Alphaproteobacteria > Hyphomicrobiales > Phyllobacteriaceae > Mesorhizobium > Mesorhizobium sp. M0598. The sequence goes on from NZ_JAMYQL010000042.1 coordinate 26,310, forward strand.
CAAGCCGGTTCAGCACCCGCACAAGCCGATCGATGGTAAACTTGCCAAGATGGGCGTTGCGGATGTTCGAAATATCCGACGGCCTAACGCCGGTCACCTCCGCCGCAGCTCTGACCGTGAGGTGCCGCCGATTCAGCGCAGCGATGATCTCGGCCGCCAGGAAGGCCTTCATCTGCTTGGTATCGGCGTCGGGATCCCCCATGTCCGCGTAGACATTGCCGCTGCCTCTGACGATCTCGATTTTTTCTCTGTCATGACTGGATCTTCCGTATTTGCTTCAGCCGCGCCTTGATGAGGTCGATCGCCTCCTTAGGCGTGGCGATGCCCGTGGTCGACTTCTTCTGGAATGCACGCACGACCCAGATGGAATCGCGGAGCTGGACGGCATAGATGACCCTGTAGGCGTCGGAGGGGTAGGGCAAGGCGATTTCCATCACGCCTGACCCCGGTGCTTCATCGGCTTTGCCAGATCGGCCTTCTGCCCGAAGCTTGCGACCGCCAGCGCGTCCAACATTCTATCCTGCACGGCTTTTGGCTTGCCGGCCGCAAGGCGGTGAAGCGGCGCTGAGGGCGGCGATGGTGCGGCTGCTCGACAGCCGCCTGAGCGCACCGACGGGGCGCTGACCGTCGCCAACCTGGCGCGCGAGGCCGGCGTCAGCCGGGCTACAGCGAACGCGCCGTCGCACTTCTCGCGGAGTTCCGTGCGGCCGAGGCCCGCCAGCGGTGGTCGTCTCCAAGGCCCTCAAGGAACGCGTCCCTGCACGCCCGGCAGCTCCAGCCCGCCGAGGGCCCCGTCGTGACGGGGTTGATCCGGCCGAAGAAAACCAGTGCTGCAGCGAACGTTCCTCGTAATATTGCGTTTAGCCATGAAAGACGACGATTCGCCCAAAGCATGCAAAAGGGGCCCAAAGCCTTACGTCAGATCAGTTTGTGAAAAGTCATTGCCCTTGTAAAGCAGGGCAAGCCGGTGAGCCTTCGCGCAAGCATAGGCAAAACAATCGCCGAAATTGAGATCGGCTTTGTGCCCGACTGCTTTGCCGTATTTCATGCTGGCTTCGATCGCCCGGTCGCCGATGTCGCCGGATATCATGATTTCTTTGCCGGCGATCTCGATCAAAAAGGCGTCGACGGTATCACGGGCTTGCGCCAGCATGTCGGCCGTGGGCTTGGCGTTCTTTTTGATGGCTTCGGCCGATGCTCGCGCGAGACCCTGGGCTGCCTCGAACCGGACGAGCGGGGAGATATACAGCGGCTTGGTCGCGGCCGCGAGCCGCTTTTCCAGTTCTTCCGCGCCAGGTTCCTCGTTCAGGATGGCAACGATCACCGAGGCATCGACGAACATCAGTCGTCGCCCCACATTTCGTCGGTGAATTTCTTCATATCGAAATCAGGGTTGGCCGGCCCGATCCGCCGCGCCATTTCCTTGACTTTGGCAAGTCTCTCGCGCAGCGGGACGCTGCCGCGGTTGCGCTCGATCTCATGGCGCAAGGCGGTTCTGACGGCCTCGGTCTTGCTGCGCGCGTTGGTAATCTGCTGCAGCTCGACGGCCATGGCATCGACGTCGGGATCGCGAATGAAGAGCGGCATTTGTATATCTTCCGAGTGATATATGTATATCACATCGGAGATATACTCGCCAGCGAATTCGCGAGCGGCGGTTTTGGTAAGGAGGGGAGGGAGGAATGCAGCTCGCGAAAATCCGTCGGGAGGGTCGGTTCTGGTGCTCAGTCGGGCGGATTGCCAGGACGCCTGACGCAGCCGAACCTTCTTTCGATCTCGTCCCGCCGGTCAGCATGAGCTTTTTGCTGCAGCCTGATATGCAGCTTCGATATCACGATCGTGTGCCGAAACATCGCAGACAGCGTGCTGCGGGGAAGGGGCCATTTATGAAAACCTGGATGGTTGATTTGGGGTCGTACCAAAGGCCAAGCCCGCTGCCCCGGGAAGGTGCAGCGGGCCCTTCAAAATAATGGTCCTGCGATGGCTTCAGCCGATCGTCACGGCCACGTCGATCGAGCTCCTCGCTAGACTGAGACTAGGTGTTCTGAGCGCGGAGATGGCGACCAGCAGCAGCGGTCCTCCGCAAAATCGACCTCGGCCGTTCAAGGAGGGCGGAGCGAAACGACTATTCTTGCACTGCACCCGGCTGACGGCATCACCGTCAACCGAATATCTTTGCGCTCGGACGACTCCGGTCTGTGGAGCAGCACTCGGCGCAGCCGGTCTGCTTGGGAAGATAGAGTCGCGCATCCGCCTGACACTGAAGATGCTCCGGTGAGATGGCCTCGTCGGCCGCCTGAACCGCAACTACGATGCTGACAGTGACGCGGTGCGACACGCCAGGTGCAGGGCTCGGAAAAGCGGCGACCTCAATGTTCCCGCGAATTTGCTCTGCCACAGCTTCCTTGTCCAACCCGGGCAGGACTACGAGGATCGCCATAGAGCGCCACATGATCGCGATCGCGCCTCACATTGTTTCGGATAGTGCCGGCGGTCTCGACCAGACAGCGATCGCCGCTCCAGACCGCGGCGCGTGCCCTCGAATTATGGCCGAACCGTGCTTCTCGCGTGTGCGTCGGAACCCGAGGCAGGACAAGTGGGCTTTCCGAATTTTTCAGTAGCAGCACGGCAAATCTCACTTGCGCACAGCGGGTCGAAGGTCAACCACCGCAATTCACCTCGGCGATGGATCGACAGCCGTGACGTCCTCGATGACGAAGAAGCGGTTCGATTATGAGGTGCTCTTTCCTCCCGGCTCAAAGATCGTCGTCACCGGTGGGCTCGACTTTGACGATCACCGGCTGATTTGGGCCAAGCTCGACCAGGTCCATGAAAAGCACTCCGGCTGATTAACTGCCAAGCGGCAAAACTGACGCTCCGCACTGGCCTCTCATGCGCTTCAACGGTCACGTTTTAGATCAGCGACCAAACTTCTTCTATCCCGTCGATTTCTGATTTGCTCTGTTTGGAGCTCTTGGCCCCGAATGACCGATTTGGGTATTTTCAATCACAACGAAGACCCTGCGCGCGCCAATGGGAAGGTCTTCCGAGCCGTAGTGGCCTACGATCTCAATCGACTGGTATCGAGCGTTCGAGGCGGACGCCAAGAAGAAAATGCGGCACAAGCGGATCAGACGCCCATGCTTTATCTGCGCGGCGACGCGGACGGCCGCGGAATCGAGGACTATGTTGCTGGGATCGAGGCAATTGGTGCCGAGGCCTTGACAGGTAAGGTCATCAGCGGAGCTGGCGAGTTCATTGCCCCTCGAAAGACCGGAGGCATTCGTGCAGGTCGTGCGCGACTTTGCGAAGAGCGCTGTGTCGGCTAGGGCCAAGGCAGCGTAGCGTTGTACTACCCGACAAGCCACAGCGATGTCGTCAGCGCGAGGATTCACTCATGGCGCATAGAAGGGCCGAGGTTCGCTTGTGGCGAAGCTGACGATCCGTGGTTCCATTATCATCATTATTCATGGTCTTTTTCCGAGAGCAGCCGATATCAGGCCGCTCAGTTTCCGGCGGCCAATCGTCACCCGTCGCAACTGGCTTAGGTGCTTTTGAGCATGCCGTTCATCCCTTCCGGATAGAAGCCACCCTTGCTCACTCCGTCCTTGTCGGTGAGATAGACGATCCGGAGCACCTGTTGCGGTGTTCTGGTGAAGGCGATTGCGTCCGGCGTTGAAGGAACGATGTTGGCTTTCCCGTCCACCTGGATCCCCTGGTCCTTATCGTCCGATCCGTCGATTTTGTCTCGGGCATCTGAGACAGCGTTGGCGGCCTTCCAGGCTTCCTCTCCCTTCCGGTATAGCGTAGATCGCGCCATTCCCATGTGGTAGGCCTCGACCGCCAAAATGCCTGCGGCGGCGGCGAGGAAGTCTTTGTTTTTCAGAACTGTCGCCGCACCCGCATAGGCGGTGACGCCGACATCCTCGAACAGCATGCCGCCGAGAACGAAGTTCGTTTCGTTACCGAAGGGATCGAAGTCCCGCCCGAGGCCAGCTGCCTCCGTAACCGCCTTGAACCCCGCATCGAAATCTATGGCCGGCCTGTCGACGGCGTTCTTTGCAAGCGTCTTGCGGTAGAATCGGACGTGCGCGAGTTCGTTTTCAGCAACTTCCTGCATGAATTGGCCGATGGCAGGTGTTTCGAAGGACACTTTCTTTCCGCCGACGACATCGCCCGGTTTCGAGCCGGCATCGGCGTCGTCGATACCCTTTCCGGTGGTGCCGCGGAGGTAGTATTCAGCCTCCATATATTCGAGATTGAGCGCAAAACGGAAAATGTCCTCGTCCGATATGTCCTGTGCCAATACCGGAGAAGGCCGCGCGATTCCGCCGAGTGCCGCTCCGGCACCGAGTACGACAAGTCCCTGAAGCGACTGACGCCGGGATAGGTGAAGTGCGCCCTGCATGGCGGTCTCCTATGTTTGTTGATTCAACACCGCTGTCAGCACCGCGGCGCCGAATGCATTTGCCCGACGATTGGATGGTCCGGGGCGCCAAAATATTCCCGCGTCCCGCTACAAAAGCCCTGCGAAGGGAGCCGGCGTAAGCTCGACGTGGACTGCGTCTACGTGCGCTCGCTCGCCACGTTCAACTGATGAGTATTTTTTCGAACCAGGCTGATTGCGAGCCGATCTAAGACTGATTGCGCGAGGCGGTCACAACGGGCGCCAGCGAAGAGAAACGTATCCGTGAACACGGTGGCGAGCTTGTCCCGCAGCGCCTCGCGAAGCAGCCGGCGTGCGCGATAAAGGCGGGTGCTCACTGTCTGAGGTCGCAATGCCAAAAGAAAAGCCGTTTCCTCAATGCTCATTTCCTCGACGTCCCGCATGACAAAGACGATCCGAAAGGGCTCTGGCAAGCCACCGACGGCTCGCTCCACGCCCGAGCCTTCGTTTCCACCGGACCCAGACCAAGCTTGTCGTTGAGCGGCGTGTCTATCGGGCCCGGGCTGATCACATTGGCGCGGTTGCCGCGCCCTATCAGCTCACCGGAGAGCGTTCGCGCGATAGCAGAATGACGGCGAAGACGCCGAACCGCCGACACGTGAAGCAATCAGCACTTCCGTGGCAGAAGGATCAATCCACGACCAGGAAAAGCACACCGTCAGTATGGAACCTCAGACATGGGCGGCTCAGAAGCGGTATGTTATGCCGAGAACCGGACCGGACAGGGTTGCATCAAACACATAGCCTTCGTCATCGTAGTCGATCGGCAAGTGCTTATAGCCGGCGGAAACCGAGAAGTGGTCGGTAAGCAGGTAATTCACGGTTCCCAGCACCTGCCAGGTGAAATCGGCGCCCACCCCGGGGCCCGCCTATATCCGCCTGCGCCATCACGGAAAGCCTGTCGGTGATGTTGTAGAAGGCGCGCGCCCCGATCACCGGATCGACCCAGCCGAAATCCTCCTCGCGCGACAGGAGAACCCAGCATATTGCACTGTCACATCATTCGAGATGTACCAGACGCGGGCGCCGGCAAGCGCGTCGAACGTGAACTGCGGAGTGTCCAGGACACGATCTGTAAGGAGAACGCAAAGTTCACCGAACCTGCTCATTCTACAGATCAGCAGTTGCTCTCGTTGTGGCTAGCTGTTTAGTCCCGGCATTTAATGGGTTGGATTCCGCCAGGCGCGTCAGGCAATACAATGTCGACACGCCTGAGGACAGCTAGGAAAGAAGCTGAACAGGATGTCCTTGCGCTGACAGCAGTTTAACCGCCTTGCGGTCGAAGGAGAGGAATGTCTCCCCGCCCAGCCAGTCGCCGTCGAAGGCAATCACGCCGTCCGCAAAATCACCGCCGGCCTCAAGCACTGCAAGCCCTGCCACGACAGCTGGCCGGTTGACGACGACATTTGCGGTATTCGCCAAGGCTCGGATTGCCGCCACGATATCTGCGCGTGCGGTTTGATACTGTCGGCCCAAAACCCATGCGAACTCGCACAAGGCCTGAAGGCTAACGGCCACGATGTCTGCCTTCGCCAAGAGATCGACGGCCGCTTCCGCCTGTCGTTCATCGTCGGCGACATAGGCACGCAGCAGAACGTTGGTATCGGCCGTGACTTTCATTCCTTGCTCGATCCCGCTGCAGTACCCGCTTCCGCGATTGCCTCGTTGATCTCTTCAATGCTCAACACCCGGCCATTCGTCTTGCCCTTGAGAAAACCGTAGAGCTCCCGGAATGATCCCTTTGCCCGCGCCGCCTTCAATTCCGCCCGGCCGTCGGGGAGCAGATCAAGTTCGATCTTCTCGCCCGGCCTGATGCCCAGATGCTGCAGAACGTCCTTGCGGAAGGTCACCTGTCCCCGTGCCGTCACCGTCAATGTAGTCATTTTCGCAGCTCCAACTCATCCACACGATTAGATAATGCAAATCTGCATTATCATCAATAGCAAAGGCGCGTTGTCGAGCAGTTGCGCTCTGGCGGGTCCACAATCACAACGGCCGGAGGCATCCTGTGCGCGTAACGAATCGCGACATCGGCATCGCCGGCGCGCAGGTACAGCTATTAGCAGCGTGCTCGCCGAGTGCGGCCGCCGGAGCTCGTGCCGGCCGCCCAAGGAGCGCACCTGTCAAATGGAGTGAAATCCTTAGTCGTTCCTTCATTCATCCTGGCTTAAATATTTCCATGGAATGGGGTGCCCGTATCTTGAAGCGGTTTGTTAGCCGTCTGCGACAAACAGGCGAGAGCGGCAACGTTGCTACTATTTTTGCCCTGTCTTTGCCGATTGTCGTCGGCGCAGCGGGTCTCGGTATCGAGACCTCCTACTGGTATTTTAGCAGCCTGAAATTACAGGCGGTGGCGGATGCGGCGGCCTATGCTGGCGCTTTGGAAAACATTTCGGGATCCGACACGCCAAAGATTGTCTCCGCAGCGACACTGTCAGCGACCACGAACGGCTGGGACCCGTCAACAGGCACAATCGAAATCTTCACGCCTCCGTCTTCCGGCCCGAATGTCGCCCAAAAGGCCGTCGAGGTCATCGTTCATCAGACCCTCGATCGGTTTTTCACATCGATATTCACGCAAAACCCGGTCGGCGCACGGGCAAGAGCGGTGGCTCTTATCACGGATTCTTCAAAGGCCTGCCTTATGGCGCGCAATCCTTCCGCTCCGAAAGCGGCGCTGTTTTCCGGCAGTTCGAACCTCAAACTGACCGGCTGCGTCGTGATGTCGAATTCGATAGCCGCGGACGCCATCAAGCTTCAGGGATCGGCAAACCTTCAGGTCGATTGCCTAATATCGGCAGGCGGTGTTTCGTTGAGCAACCCCGTGACGACCGTCTGCGCCAGTCCGATAACCCAGGCGTTGCCCGCTGCCGATCCTTTTGCCGACTTGCCGGCGCCACCGGCCACGAACCCCTGTCAAAACAGCAATCAGTCGACGTTGCAACCTGGAACATACTGCAGGGGGCTCAGCTTGAGCGGCAATGTGACGCTCTCGCCCGGGGTATACGTCATTCAGGGAGGAGATTTCAAAGCGAACTCGAATGCAAATATTTCAGGCGATGGAGTCATTATCTATCTGGCCGGCAGCTCGGGCGTCAGCATGAACGGCACGGCCATTGTCAAGCTCAGCGCACCGACGTTAGGCACCTATTCGGGGGTGCTGTTTTACGGAGACAAAGCTAACCAGACGGGATCGAACACGTTTAATGGCACGGCAGATTCGCTTTTGACCGGCGCTTTGTATTTTCCAACACAGGATGTCAATTACCTCGGCAATTTCTCGGGCAAAGGTGGTTGCACTCAGGTCGTCGCCAGTACCGTGCAGTGGTCCGGCAATGCGAACGTCAATCAGGATTGCACGAGCCTTGGGATGCGAGACATTCCGGCCACGCAATCGATAAAGCTTGTCGAGTAATCTTCGTGGCACGGTTACCAGCCCGGATGTTCGGGAGCGATTCGGGTATTGCCGCGGTGGAGTTTGCGCTGGTTGTGCCGATCCTTTGCCTGGTACTTCTTGGCATCATTGACGGCTGGTCTTTTGTATCAAGCGCGTTGTCGATGCGTGCGGGCGTGAAAACGGCGGCCAATCTCGTGATGCAAGGCGCAGCCGACGACGCGGCTACCCAGACCGTCGCCCTTTCGAGCTGGGAAAATCATCCCGATGACGCGCAGGTGACGCTGAGCCGGAAACATATGTGCGGGATCATCGTGGTCGATCCATCTGTGCTGTGCGACAGTTTGAAAGCTTCCGCGGTTTTCGTTGAAATACAGGCGACGGCCACCTGGTCCCCGCCCTTCAGTTTCGGCGAGTTTTCCCTCTCGCGCGAGCTCAGCCACAAACAGGTGATACGTGTTCGCTAGAGGGAGAGCCTTCATACGTGAGGCATCAGGCGGAGCCGCACTGGAGTTCGCGCTGATCGCGCCTATTCTGATAATGCTTTTGATCGGCATCTTCGCATTCGGCTGGGCTCTGAATGCCATGTCAAGTGTTCGCTATACTCTGGAAACGTCCTCACGAGCGCTGCAAATGAAGAATTCGCTGACCGAAGCCGAGATAAAAGCGATGGCCACGGCAAAATTGCTGAGTTTGGGATTAACCGATGTCGACATAACAATAGCAATCGACGCCCCCAGCGGCGGCTTTCGAATGGCCCATCTGACCGCCAAATATGCGTTCGCGATCGAGTTTCCGTACTTCGACCGATACTCGATAAATTATGCGACAACTGTCACAGTTCCGTTGGTTGCGTCATGAGCGCACCCAATAGTCTCTTTACGCAACATGCGCAGTGATCGGCTTGTTCTTCTTTGCTTGCGTTCAGGTCTGCTTCACCGCCACCGGCGCAGAACGTAGACTTCGGGCGCGGGCCTTCATCCTGGCTATAGATCGGGGACGGCATGTATGATCACGGCCTTTGCCCGGCAATGCGCGGCTTGCCGTCCCTCACCTCGGCCGCTATTCCCTGCCTAACGCCATCGCCCGCGCGCTGCACAGCGCGGACCGACGGCAGAGACTCCCTGACGGACATAATGCCGGCCGCCGGCTCCGCGCTCGCTCACGATCTCGCCAGTGCGGAAGTCCATGCACAGCGGGCGCTATCGCTTAACGGCGATCGGCGCCGGCCTGGCGACGAAGAGCACATATTCCGGCAGTTATTCCCTCGCACAGCGCACCTGCGGGTGCCGCGGACAAATTCGCCGATATCATTCAGGCGCCTGTCGAACATCGGGAGGAGCCGCTTGGTCCGGGCACAAGCCTGGACGATCATCTCTCCGAAAAAAACTGGCGACGCCACGCGAGGACAATTTCGAGCATGCCGTTGGCGAGACGCTTCTGGTCGCGATTGCGCGGCGTCTTGAGAAAGCAATCAGACGTGGTGGCTTGGTTGCGAGATTGGTGGAGATGAATTCGCACTGCTGATGTCCGGCCCTGCGATGGGACCGGCGACCTTAGCCTCCCGACGCGGCTCATGAAGAACTTGGCGCAACGGCTGAAGGCGGACGTTGGCACCCCCTCCGGGCGGACCCATCGGCTACCCGGAATGGTAGTTCAAGAATCCTGACAGGGCGCTGTATCAGGCCGAGGCAAGGGGCCGAGGCATATGGAAACACCCTTTTGACCCGACTGGACAGCGATCGCAGCTCGACGCGGGTAACAACGCTCCGCGATTCAATCCGGCTCGCGCGTGGGCGGTTCTGATATACAAGTGGGGCGCCTAACGGAGGTCACAATGGTTGAAGAAGGGGACAACCGCCGCGAACGGAGACAGCGCGTCCTGAAGGGTGCCGCGATCATTAACGGCATCAACAACTCCGAAATCAGCTGCACCATTCGAAACCAGAACGTCGGCGGAGCCGAACTCAAGGTGCCGGTCGAAGCCCTGGTGCCGGAGCATTTCCTTCTCTACGTGCCGACCGATGGCGTTGCCTATCGGTCTGTGTTGCGCTGGCGCAGGAACGACCGTGTCGGTGTGCAGTTCACCGAAACAGTGCCCAAACCGCGCCTTCACTATGGCTGAAGTTCTCGTCGCACCAGCCGAGCACCACCGGTAGCAACAGTTGGCACTGACCTTCAACACAGCAAGAGAAGCCGCCGCACGGCCATGGGCAAAGGCTCAACTCACACAAGCCGTCGATTGTCTCGTCGACCTTCAGGTTCTGACGCTCAGCGCGGCATCGCGCCAAAATGTCGCCGCATCACGTTGATCAGGAAGCGGACGATGATTGGAACCGAACTCGCCAGCGCGGCCTCGCGGCGGTAGACGACCGAGAGGCTCTGCCGCCCCAGGATTTCCCCGGTCAACCGCCGCAACCCCGGCTCGCTATCTCCGATGATGCGGGGCAGCACCGCGAGGCCGAGCCCCGCCACGGCCGCCGCGGCCATGTCGGCCATCTCGCGATTGACCAGCACAATGCTGGCCTGCTAGAGGCCGCTTCTCCAGGTGGTTGCGGTTTCCGGTTGATTGGGAAACTCGTCCAACATTGCGAGCATATCTCCGCGGGTATCGCTCTCGGCGTCCGCCATATCAACTTTGACATTTGGGCTCTCGCCCTGGCGGCAGCCATTCCGGCAAGGACCTGTTCACGGCGCGCGATGATCGTAGGGTCTTTCGTGAAATCCGTCTTCTTGCCGGGCTTGCGGCCACGCTTCACATGGCCGTTGCTCTGACTTCCATCGGGAATGCCGAACATGTGGTTCGTCTGACCAGTGTGCGTCGCGGCCCACGCCGGCTCCGCTGAAGGTCGCGGCCAATCTGCAATCTGGGGACGAGTTCCAGGGCGGCATCGAGCCGCTTGTTCTCGATAACCTCCGATCTGTGGACTGAACGCAGCTTGTCGAATGTTCTGTAGGCAGGGTGATGCCGACGATGCTTTTTGTCAGGTTCGTGCCCAACCAAGAGCAGGGCTTTCGGTCGCAAATGCTACGGAGGCAGTAGGTTTCCCTCTTCCTTGGCCGCTTCGAGAAACGCCCTGCGGACCACTTCGGGTTTCACCTGATCGATCATGGCATCCATGCAGAGCTGCACTGCGCTATGGCACTTGGGGCCACGCTTGGTCCACTGCAACAGCTGCTCGGCGGCCCCTTCTCGACGTTGTTGCACTGATAGGCAATGCCAGCGCGGCTGGTCCTTACGGACACTGGCGGGGAGAACCAATGGAGCGACATTCGTACATAAGTGACGGCTTAACTAAGAGTTCCCTCAACCAAGCCCGGTTCGAGCAAGGATCGGGTAAACCGGCTCGGGACCCTACTCCTCCGGCCAGCTCTGTTGCGGAACCTATTCAGCGGCACCAAAGTTGGGGTGGAGGTCAGGAGTGTGCGATGAGTTCCAAAACCGGGGATGGTCGGCTCTCTTTCATTGAGTTTCAGTCGCCCACGCTGGTCGAGAACGCGCCTGAGGGCAGCGACTGGCTTCATGAGATCAAGTACGATGGCTACCGCACCGAACTGATCATTGAGGGCGGCAAAGCGCGAGCCTTCACGCGCCGTGGCTACGACTGGTCGCACCGATACCGACGAATGGTTCAAGCGGCGGCGGGCTTGCCGGTGAAGGCGGCGATCATCGACGGGGAGGCTGTCGTTCTCGGCGACAGCGGCCTGCCGGATTACCAAGCCCTGGAACGGGAGTTGGTCAATCCAAACTCGGCAAGGCTCATCTTCTACGCGTTCGACCTGCTGCACCTCAACGGGCGCGATCTACGACAGCAGCCGCTGGTAAAGCGCAAGGCAGCCCTGGAGAAACTGTTGAAGAATACGGCGCCGACACTGACCTATGCCGAGCATCTGGAGGTGAGCGGCACGGACGTGTTTGAACATGCCTGCCGAATGGGCTTGGAGGGGATTGTGTCTAAGCGCACCGATGCCACGTACCGCTCGGGTATCCAGACGAGTTGGCTCAAGGTGAAGTGCATTAAGAGCGACACTTTCCCCATCGTGGCATTTGTCGAGAAGCTCGGCGCTTACCCGCGCCGCATCGCATCGCTTTACATCGGCCGACGCGAGGGCGACCGACTGCTCTATGCCGGGAAGGCTCGCAGCGGCTATACATTGAGCGCTGCGCAACGGGTTCGAGAGCGGCTTGACCCGCTGATCATCAGCAAGTCACCTTTGTCAGAGCCCATCGTGAAACCGAAGGCGACCTGGGTCAGACCAGAGGTGCTGGCCGAGGTACAGTTCAGCGGCGTCACTGATCGCGGCGTGTTGCGCGAGGCAGTATTCAAGGGTCTGCGAGAAGACCTCGTGGCGATCCCGGCCAAGCCTCCGGCGCCATCAAAGCGACGTGGGCCAGCCCAGGAACATGGCGTTCCCAGCGAGAACATCCTGCAACTGCTGCCCGACGCGGTCTCGCCCTCCAAGGAAGAGCTTGCGCGTTATTGGCAGAGGGTTGCCGATCACGCACTCGTCCATCTCGGCCACCGACCGCTGAAGCTGGTCCGCCATGCTCTCGGGGCAACCTTCTACCACAAAGGCGCGCTGCCGAAGATCCCAGCAGCAGTGCATCAGTTGCGCGTTCAGAAGCGCGGGGGTGGCGAAGGTGTGCGCGTGTGGGTGGACGACCTTGCCGGCTTGCTGGGGCTGGTCGAGATGGATGCGGTAGAGCTGCATCCTTGGAATGCCACCGTTGACGACATCGAGCATGCCGACCGCAGCGTTCTGGACCTTGATCCGGGCGAGGGGATCGAGTGGGATAAAGTGATCGAGACCGCGCTAACGCTCCGCGACATCATGGAAGCGGAAGGTCTGGAGAGCTGGCCGAAGGTGACGGGCGGCAAGGGAATTCACCTGATGGCCCCACTTGAGACGAAGATCACGCACGACAATGCCCGGCTCCTTGCCCGATCGTTCGCCAAGCGCCTCGCTGAAGCTCATCCTGATCGCTATCTGCTCTCCGCCGCGCCGGCAGCCCGAAAGGGCCGCATCTTCATCGACTACCTTCGCAATGGGCGCGGTAACACGGCGGTCGGCGCCTTCTCCCCACGGGCGCGACCTGGCTTCCCAATCGCCCGTCCCGTGACCTGGAGCCAGGTTGAGGCAGCCATCCGTCCAGATGCCTTTACCATTGACCGTCCGTTCAGGGCGGCCGCCAGAAAGGCAGCGTGAGCATCAAGGACAGGGGACGAACTTCCCATAAGGCATCTGTTAGCAGTGGGCGAAGACGCCCGCCGAACAATGGATGACTCAACTCGTTGCCGAGAGGTCGAGCTCTATCCAGGCAGGCACATGATCGCTCGGCTTTTCCCAACTTCGCAGGTCAGCGTCCACGCCCGCGTCACGTAACCTGTTCGAAAGTGATGGGCTGACGAGGAGATGATCCATCCGCAGGCCGGAGCTCCGATCATAGCCGCCCCGGTAGGAGAAGTTCCAATACGTGTAGATGCCTTTTTCCGGATGGATGGTACGGACGGCATCCATCCAGCCATTGTCTAGCATTTCGGCGTAGGCCTGCCTGCTCTCCGGAAAGTAGACTGCGTCGCCCGTCCAACGTCTCGGCACCACGGCATCGAGCGGCGTTGGCACGACGTTGTAGTCGCCGCACAGAACGCTTGTGATCCCCTCCTTGAGCAGTAGCTGGCCGTAGCTGATCAGACGGTCGAACCAGCGGAGCTTATAGTCGAATTTCGGGCCGGGCGCTGGATTGCCGTTGGGCAGGTAGATGCACCCCACCACGATCCCATCCACCTCTGCCTCGATATACCGGCTGTGAGTATCGTCAGGGTCACCCGGCAGGCCGCGTCGACGCTCCAGGGGCTCCTTTCCCCGTGCGAGTATAGCTACACCGTTGTAGGACTTTTGCCCGTGCCAGATCGCGCCATAACCGGCGTTCCTGACGGCTTCCGCGGGAAATTTCTCATCCGAAGTCTTCAATTCTTGAAGGCACACGATGTCATAGTCGGTCTGACCCAGCCACTTGATGAGCAAGGGCAGGCGACCGTTCACGCCGTTCAAGTTGAAGGTCGCGATGCGGGTCACTCGGAGTTCTCAACAAACATTTGCCCATTGGCAATGGAAGGCTCAGGTGCTGATCCTCGCATCATGCCGGCAATGGGGGAGTTGTCAGTCGTCTTTGTAGGACTTGGCTGCCTCGCCAATCTTTCGCCAGTCGTTTCCGTACCGACGCACCAATTCCCGCGCCTGAGTTGGCGACAGATCCTGTGTCTCGAGGGCATGTTTCACCTCTGCGTCCGCCCCTTTTATGGGACGCGAACGAGCCTTTTTCGGCCGCACGGCCGCAGCCGCTCTCATCTGATTTAGACATCATTCGTCCTCTCGGCACTCCTTAACCGACGAGTGTGGGGAAAGTTTCACTGCGCGCGTCCTGAGCATTGGGCATCAGGGTTCAGGCGCAATATTCCCGCGGGGCTTGTCCGGCTGGTGAACCTTTAGGGCCGGCGCTGCGTTCAGTGCAGCGAACTCGACTGATGCACTACGATGGAATCCGACGCTCGTCCCCCGCCGCAGAAACGCGAGGCACCTGGTGCCGAAGCCCGCTTTTCGTTCGATCGAATGGCGGTGGAGCGGTTTCAGCAAGCTTTTCCGCGTGCCAGATGGAGCGACGAGCGCAGGAGCTGGTTTGTCCCCGGCAACACAGCAGCCCGGCGGATCGACCGCTGGCTGGCGAAATAGGCAGCGTTACGGGCGCCCCATGACGATAGCAAGGGACGCGATGCCTTCGCCTTCGACCCAATTTCGAGCCTGTATCTGGAAATTGCGGACGACCTCCGTATTCGCACGCCGTATTCGAGGACGGTGCTTGAAGAATTGCGTGCGGTTCCGTGGGCGAGTTGGGACGATGAGTTGCGGGCCTGGAGAGTTCCATGCCGCTCATATGAAGAGCTCCGGCGCCGATGGCCAAACATCGAAAGGCTGCGCAGCTTGCCGAACCGGAGGAAAGGAAACTGCGACGTGCGGCTGCCAGGAACACCGAAGCATATAAGGCCGCACAAAAGCGGGCTGCTGAACGCCGGCGCCATCGCTACCCGTTGCCAGTTCAAGATCTACCTACCCTGGGCCGCGCAGTCGCAACGGAACAGTACGGGATTGTCGTCTTCGATGAAATTTCCGGTTGAGCTATCCGACGCAGCCATCTTCTATCCCCACGCAATGCCTCCGAACGGCGACTTCATTTGGGGCAGGTGGCGTTGGGCTACGCTGGCGGAGCTTGTGAGCACATGGCCCGCTCGGGACGGGCCAACCGAACGCTTCAGGGGCTGGTGGAGGCCAACGCTTGCCGAACTGTACCCATCCGGTGAAGACCGCAGACGTGTATCCGGCGGCCATGAGGACCTGAGCACCGCGGTGCCGGCGTCAAGTTTTTGATGGGGAGACGCGATGATATTCTTCGAGGAGGAGTTCGACCTCCTCGATGCCTTCATCGGTGAAGGCCAAGATCCCGTCGTCATCGTTGGCGCCGTAGACCCAGATGACGCCGTCCTCGGGCTCGAGACCGAGGGTCAGTTCCTGGATGAGCGCTT
>NZ_JAMYQL010000043.1:0-41501 GCF_040320865.1 Mesorhizobium sp. M0598
CGTGTTTAGCACTCACCAGAAGCGAGTGCTAACGCGGCAGTGAGATAGGCCGTAGGCTCCTGCTAGTCAAGACGGAAGAGGGACGGGCGAAGAGCAAACGAGCTTGGAAGCACCGAGCCTTTTACGTGAACGACGTCGGAGATCGGACATGGATGGGGCGGCTCACCATTTGCAACTGAAGGCTTTATTCATTTGGCACGATTGGTGCAGCGAATGATCCGCAAAGGTTGCGCGCGACCGATATAATGAGAGGTGAGCGCCATCAGGATTCCTGCGTTCACCGTCCACTCGGTCTTTACGGTGTGGCCGCCGCGCGGGCGCCAGGACTCCGGCCATCCCGATAGTCACCAATCCAATCTGCGGAGAACAGGAGGCAAGACGAGAGCGACAGTCAGCATGAACTCGAATTTGAAATGTTTGGCCAAAGCAACTGCCATCGCCTTGCTCTGGACGGTCACGGCTACATCGGCGGACGAAGGTATGTGGATGCCGGGCCAGACTGCGGAAGTGTGCGCGGCCATGCGCGCGGATGGGCTCCAGATCGATCCCGCCCAGTTGGGCCGTCTAGACGCTGACCCGCTCAACGCGATCGTATCACTGGGCGGATGCTCCGCCTCGTTCGTCAGTCCACAAGGGCTGGTCGCAACCAATCATCATTGCGTGTTAGAATCCATCCAATACCACAGCAAGGAGGGCCAGGACTATCTCACAGACGGCTTTCTGGCGAAGAGCCCTGGGTGAAGAATTGCCCGCGGCGCCAGGCAGCCGCATCTATGTGATCGAGGACATGCGGGATGTGACCGCCGAAATGCTCAAGAGCGTCTCGGACAAGCTGAACGGGTTTGCCCGCTATGAGCGGCTCGCCACGAACAAAAAGGCCCTGATCGCCGCATGTGAAGGACAGCCCAATCGCCGTTGCGACGTATGGCGGCGTCTCCTACTATCTCCTCCAGAAGCTCGAAATTGAGGACGTGCGCCTCGTCTATGCGCCCGCGCTCGGCATCGGCAACTTCGGCGGCCAAACGGACAACTGGATGTGGCTGCGCCACACGGGCCACTTCGGCTTTTATCGCGCCTATGTCGCTCCTGATCGTTCCTCCCGGCCATATGCGCGCGACAATGTGCCTTACCGGCCGAAGAGTTGGCTACCCATAGCCTGTGAAGGCGTCAAGGAAGGCGACCTTGTGATGGTCGCCCGCTTTCCCGGCGCAACCCACCAGTTCCTGACCGCGGATGAAGTCCGGTTCAACTTCGCGCAATTCGAACCGCGGTTGCAGCGTTCGCTCTCGGATTATCCCGCCCAGATCAATCAGGCAACGGCAGGCAATCGCGAGGCGCAGATCCATTGACCGCCCGCTTCACAAATTGGCTCGGCCTAAAACGCATGGGAGAAGCAGAAAAGGCAACAGATCGGCACCAGAATGAATATGGCCGCGCGAACTGACAGACGCGCCAACAATCGGCATCTCGCATGGTCGGTGGCACTGGACGTCGCTCCCACCCTGCTGGCGCGACTCCCCATCAGGTCGTCGGGGTTTCGCTGGCGAAAAAAACTTCCGCGTGTCTCTGCGCGACCCATCCCGCTTGCGCGTGCCTAGTCAACCAAAAAACTGACCATCTGCAGGATCAGGATCAGCAAAAAAAAGCCAAAGGCAGACGCCAAAACAGCTGCCAGCAGGACGATGCGTTGTTTCTTCACCCACAGTTCCCCCGGGAGAGAGTCTAATGATAATCCTTAAAAAAGGCGCCCTGGAACAGGGCGCCCTACGCTCATTTGTGCAAGTTTAAAGTTGAGCGTGCCTGCTTTACGTAATTAAACGTTTCTTTTATGCGACACGTCTCCAAGTGTTACTTGCACAAATCGAACGTATCGCACATTTAGACGAACTGTACATTCGATAGCGACTTTGACGCATGCGTTCACTGGCGGTATACATCCTTCACCGTTGCCGCAAGGCATTGGCCCACTCGCGCGGCACCTCCTTCACGACAAAGGTTGAAAGCCCGTCCTCGGGCGTTTCATTTCCAAGATCACTTCGATCCACTCATACGGGCTTCCCGAGCGAGACCGTGGGTTCGGACGGTGCGAATGAATTTCTCGTTATAATCGAATTGATTATAAGGGTATATTTCTACGTTGAGTATAAAGGATGTCAAGCCCGCGCCAGCGGCAATTTTGTCCGGGCGACCGCCGTTTCGTCGAGGACATGGTGGCGGAAGCGATAAAGCTTCGCCGGCCGACCGCCGGTGTCAAAAGCACTTTCGCCGGTCTCCTCCACCAGTTCCTGCTGCTCCATCAACCGGCGAAAGTTCTGCTGAAGCGCCCCTGCCGATGTAGTCGTCAACGCCGTCCGCGTCAGCGCATTGCCATCGGCGAGAAGCCAACGACATTGTTGATGACGAACGTAACGATCCGCGGCTTCAGAGAGGAATGCGCGCTTCGTCCAGATGGATGGAGTGGGCTGGCAGGTCCGGGCGGCCGCGCCGTTGAGGATGCAGCATCGAGAGCCGCGCTCGCCGAGGATGACATAGGTCGAGATTCGCGCGCCGGAAGTCTTGCTCCATGTCTCCACGAATCCATTGGCAGGATCCCGGCTTCTTCGCAGTGGTCAGGGTCGAGCGTTATCGAACCGTGGTAGTTGAGGTTTGCTTCGGTGACGTGGATGCCGTGCAGCTTGCCGGCGACTATTTTTCGCATTGGTCCCGTTGTCCTATTCATCTCACAAAGTCAGTCCTGATGTTGAGCAGCTTCGCTGGGCTAAATCCCGACGACGAGCGCCCCGCCGCTGAGTCCCGCACCTGCCGCCGCCAGGAGTATTTTCTTGCCCGGCCGAAACGGCTCCGCTTGATTGGCGAGCGACAGTGAGAGCGGGATCGTCGCGGCCGAAGAGTTGCCGTATTCGGCAATCGTCTTGACAATTGCTTGATCCGCTATGCCGAGGTTACTCCCGACAGCATCGAAAATGCGAGCATTGGCCTGATGCGGCACGAACCGGTCGACATCCTGTGGTCGCACTCCGGCAGCGGCTAGCGCGCTTATCGAGCAATCGGTCATCATCTCGACGGCCTTTGCGAACACTTCGCGGCCGTCGGTCATCGTCATTCGGGTTTGCGCGAGGTCGAGGTCACCGTGGAACGGGATGTTGCTTCCTCCTGCGGGAATCTGGATCAGGCCGTATCGCGAGCCGTCCGAATCCACGGAGGCACCGAGAATCCCCCGACCAGTATCCTCGCACGGACCGATCACGACGGCGCCGGCGGCATCGGCAAACAGCACGGCGCTGGCGCGCTCAGAGGGATTGATGCGGCGGCTGAGGATATTGGCGGCGATAACAAGGCTCGCTTTGCCGTGCAGGCGGGTAAATCCGTCCGCAAACATCAGCGCATAGATGAAGCCGGCGCAGGCGCCGGTCAGATCGACAGCGCCGGCGCGACCCAGTCCCAGCCGATGTGCGACCAGCGGTGCGCTTGGCGGCAGGAGGTGATCGGGCGTCGAGGTGGCAAGCAGCAGCAGACCGATGTCGTGGCGCGCAATGCCGGCGCTGGCCAGCGCCATGGCGCCGGCCTGCGCAGCAAGACCAGACAGCGTGTCTTCGTCCGTTGCCCAGAAGCGCGACCGGATTCCAGTACGCCGCTCGATCCAGCCCGGTTCGAGGCCGAGATTGTTCTCAATTTCGGCATTCGCCACCTTTCGGCCAGGCGCATGATGGCCAAACCCGAGAAGGCGCGACAACCTGCTCATGGGCTCGAACCGAAGCGTTCGCCGGCCTCCTCGATCGCGTCATGGAGCCGATCGAGCTCGTCGCCGGTGATGCAATAGGGCGGCATGAGATAAAGGACATTGCCGAGCGGGCGCACAAGCAGGCCGAGCTCGAGGAAAAAGGCCCGCAGCTTAGGTCCGATCTCGGCCAGATAGCCGGCAGAGCCGGCGCGCAGGTCGAGAGCCAGGATCGTGCCGATCGCGCGGCTGTCGGTGAAGTTGGCATTGTCGCGAAAGCGCCGAAGGCCGGCGGCCTGCCTCGCGCTCAGGGTGGCGATCCGCTCGGCCACCGGCTCGTCACGCCAGATCTCGACATTGGCGAGTGCTGCCGCGCAGGCAATCGGATTGGCCGTGTAGGAACTCGAGTGGAAAAACGTCTTCTTGCGATCCGCTGAATAATGAGCCTGGAAGATCGCATCGGTTGCAAGCGTGGCCGCCAGCGGGATCACGCCGCCGGTCAAGCCTTTGGAGGTGCACAGGATATCTGGAGAAATCGATGCCTGCTCGCAGGCGAACATGCTCCCGGTGCGGCCCCAGCCGGTCATCACCTCGTCGGCGATCAGGAGCGTGCCGGAGGCTTCGGCAATCTTCTTCAATCCGGTCAGAACCGAGGCCGGATACATCAGCATGCCGCCGGCGCCAAGCACGAGCGGTTCGACGATCAGCGCGGCGGCGCGCCGGTCGCGGGAGACTGCCTCGAATCTATCCAGCGTTTCCTGCTCGCGGCCGGCGGCCGGGAAGGGAATGGTGTCGACCTCGAACAGCAAGGGTTCGTAGGCGGCGTTGAACACGCCACGCGCACCGACGCTCATCGTGCCGATCGTGTCGCCGTGATAGCTGTGCTCCATGACGACGATGCGCGAGCGGGGCGCGCCGATGTTGCGGAAATAGCCGAGCGCCATCTTCAGCGCGACTTCGACGCTGGTCGAGCCGCTGTCGGAATAGAACACCCAGTCGAGTCCGGCGGGAGCGAGGCCGACAAGCGCCTTAGCCAAGCATTCGGCAGGCTCGTGCGTGAAACCTGCGAAGATGATCTGGTCGAGGCTCGAGGCGGTCGTCTCGATCGCCTTTATAATGCGGGGATGGCGGTGGCCATGCGTGACGACCCACCAGGAGGAAATGGCGTCCAGAATGCGCGCGCCATTGGCTTTGTGGAGATAGGCGCCTTCAGTCAGGACGATTTCAGGGATCGCTGGCTCGAGCGCGTGCTGGGTGAAGGGATGCCACACACGGGATTGCGACATCATTCGCCTCCGGCAATCAAAGCGAGGTCGAAGCCGGCAATCATCGCTTGTCTCAGCGTTTTGTCCGTCAGCGGATCGAGGTGCGGCAGCCTGCCGAGTTGTGGCACGTCGCCGAATTCCACGATCGTCCGTTGCGTATCGGTCATCTCATCGCCGATGAAGGCGATGCCAGCCAGCGGGATAGCGCGCGCCCGCAGGGCCTCGATCGACAGCAGGGTGTGATTGATTGTTCCGAGCGCGGTGCGGGCGCACAGAATGACCGGCAACTGCCATTGCTCGAATATGTCGATGAACCTTGTCCGGCGGTTCAGCGGCACCATCAGCCCACCGGCGCCTTCGATGACGAGCGGTGTCGGCAGGACCGGAAACGAAAGATCGGCAGCCTCGATCGAAACGTCGTCGATTTCGGCCGAACGATGCGGCGAAAGCGGGCTCTTCAAGCGGTAGGCTTCCGGCAGCACGCGCCCCGACGGCAGCCCGGCAAGCCGTGCAACCGCCTCGCTGTCGGTCTCGCCGTCGAGGCCCGATTGCACCGGCTTCCAGTAGAAACCGTCAAGCAGGCCGGCAAGCCCGGCCGAAAACACCGTCTTGCCAATTCCGGTGTCTGTTCCGGTGATGACGATGCGCTTGGTCATGTCGCCTCCGGTCATGTCTGAGCCAACACCTCGACGAGCGCCTCGACCATGGCGGAAATGTCGGCTTCGCCGATATTGAGCGTCAGTGAGATGCGCAGGCGCGACGTGCCCTCGGGCACGGTCGGCGGACGAATGCCGCGTATGTCGAAGCCGCGGGCCTGCAGGCGCGCCGCCACTGCCATGGTGCGCCTGACATCGCCGATCACCAAGGGCTGGATCTGAGAGCCACTTGGTGTCACGCCGCAGCGATCGACCAATTGGCGGCCTGCGAGGGCGACGCGTTCATGCAGCTGAAAACGCCGCATAGGCTCGTCGGCGAGCATTGCGAGCGCTTCGCGCGCCGCGACCGCCATCAGCGGCGATGGCGCGGTGGCGTAGATGAATGGCCGGCAACGGTTGATCAGATACTGGCACAGTGTCCTCGGCCCGGTCACGAGCCCACCAGATGCGCCGAGCGCCTTGCCGCAGGTGTGGAGCGCGACGATGTTGTCGCGGCCCTCGAAAGCGGCGGCCAGCCCCCGGCCGTCCGGTCCCCAGACGCCGGTCGCGTGCGCCTCGTCAATGACGATGAATGCGTTGTGCCGATCGGCAAGCGCGGCCAGGCTCTCCAAAGGCGCGCAGTCGCCATCCATGCTGTATAGGCTTTCCACCGCAATCCAGACGCATCCCATGCCGCCTTCGGCGCGCCAACGCGTGATCGCATCCTCGACAGCGTTGGCGTCGTTGTGCGCGGCCAGCACGAACTGTGCGCGCCCGGCCTGCGCACCCTCATGCATGCTGGCATGGGCGAGCTCATCGAGGACCAAAAGGTCGCCCTTCTGCGGCAGCGCCGTCAGCAGAGCGAAATTGGCGATGTAGCCGCTGCCGAAGAACAGCGCGCGGTCGGCTCCAAAGAATGCCGCCGCGTCTGCCTCGAGCTGCTCGTGTTCCGGCGCATTGCCGCGCAACAGCCGCGACCCGGTGGCGCCAACCGGCGTGCCACGCGCAATCGCCGCCGCAACCGCTTCGCCAAGTCTTTTGGAGGCGGCAAGCCCGAGATAGTCGTTCGACGAGAAGTCGCGCCCGGCGCGCGGCTTCAGCGTCCGCAGCCGGTCCTTGCGCGCCAGTCCCTGCAAGGTCGCCTCATAGCGGGCAAGCGGTGCCCCGTTCATTGCGCCTCGAGTTCCATCGGCTCGATGCCGAGGCGCCGGAACAGCAGGGTATCTTTGTCCTCGCCGGGATTGTCCGCCGTCAGCAGCGTGTCGCCGACGAAGATCGAGTTGGCGCCGGCAAAAAAGCACAGCGCCTGCATCTCGTCGGTCATGGCTATACGGCCGGCGGAAAGACGGATATGCGATTTCGGCATCATGATGCGCGCCAGCGCGATCACGCGCACGAATTCGATCGGCTCGATCGGCTTGGCGTCGGCAAGCGGGGTGCCGGGGATCGGGATCAGCATGTTGATCGGAACGCTTTGCGGATGTTCCGGCAGGTTGGCCAGCGTCACCAGCATGCCGATCCGGTCCACCGGCTTCTCGCCCATGCCGACAATGCCGCCGCAGCAGACCTTGATGCCGGATTGGCGAACGTGCTCGAGCGTCTCGAGCCGCTCGGCAAAGCTCCGCGTGCTGATGATCTCGCTATAGTAGCGTTCCGACGTGTCGATGTTGTGGTTGTAAAAGTCGAGACCAGCCTGCTTCAGTCGAGCGGCTTGCTCACGATCGAGCATGCCGAGCGTCATGCAGGTCTCCATGCCCAGCGCCTTGACGCCTTCGACCATCGCCACCACCGCATCCATGTCGCGCGCCTTGGGGTTTCGCCAGGCCGCGCCCATGCAATAGCGGGTTGCGCCGGCGTCACGCGCTTCCTTCGCCTCGGCGACGACGCGCCGGACCTCCATCAGCTTCGACGCCTTCAGGCCGGTCTCGTGATGCGCCGACTGGCTGCAATAGCCGCAATCCTCCGGGCATCCGCCCGTCTTGATGCTGAGCAGCCGGCTGAGCTGGACCTTGTTGGGATCGAAATTCTGGCGGTGCACGGTTTGCGCGAGGAAGAGGAGATTGTTGAAGGGGGCATCGTGAAGTGCCCGAGCCTTCTCCAGGGTCCACGCTCCAGGGTCAGGGGATTGAGCCTGTGGCGATGTCTGCGTTGGACTGGCTGTTTGCATGTCCATGCTGTTCCTCCGGTTCTGCCTTGCTTTGCTGTCTGATTGATGACGATCGGAAAGGACAGTTGATTCGATCCTGTCCGTTCCTCAGGCAATCATGAGCCCCAATAGTCGAGGCCGATATCCAAGATCGGCGCGCTGTGGGTCAGTCGGCCGACCGAAATCAGATCAACGCCGGTCGCGGCAATCGCTCGCGCTGTATCGGATGCGATCCCGCCAGAAGCCTCGGTGATAGCACGGCCGCCAACGATTGCGACGGCGCGGCGAAGATCGGCGAGGGACATGTTGTCGAGCAGAACCGCATCGGGACCGAAGCCAAGTACCTCCTCCAACTGGGCCAGCGTATCGACCTCGACTTCGATCTTGACGAGATGACCGGCCCGTCTTCGTGCTCGCTCGAGCGCCGGGCGAACGCCGCCTGCGATGGCGATGTGGTTGTCCTTGATCAGAATTGCGTCGTCGAGGCCGAAGCGGTGATTGGATCCGCCACCTGCGCGCACGGCATATTTTTCGACTGCCCGCAATCCGGGCGTCGTCTTGCGCGTGCAGACGATCTTCGCGCCATATCCACGAACCGCAGCGACGATCGATGCCGTTGCTGTAGCGATGCCGCTCAGATGGCACAAAAAATTGAGTGCGGTCCGTTCGGCTGTGAGAATGGCCCGGGCAGGGCCAACCACTGATGCAATGACCTCTCCATCCATGACATTGCAGCCGTCTGCCCGCTCCACCGAAATTTCGACATCAGGATCAATCAAGCGGAAAGCGAGCATCGCCAGATCGAGGCCGGCGACAACTCCGGACTGGCGCGCCGCCAGCACGGTTCCCGCTTGGTGTTCCTTCGGGACGATGGCCTCCGTGGTCAAGTCGCCGGCTCTGCCAAGGTCTTCAAGAAGAGCTGCCCTTACAAGCGGCTCAAGCATGACCGTGGGAAGCGGTGAGAGCGTCATAACTTTGCCCCTTCGAGGCTTGGCGAGTTTCCGAGTTCCCGCGCAGCGGCCAAGGCGGCTTCGAGGGTGATTTCGGACCGTCGGGCGACAGTCGCATGATGAGGAAAATCTGTCCGGTAATGAGCGCCGCGGCTTTCTTGGCGCAACAAGGCGGCAACCGCGATCATTAGCCCGACAGCCGCCGCATCCGAGGCCGCGTCCTTGCTTTCGGCGAGCGGCAATAAGGCACGTGCGGCTGCTTTCAAACCTTCACCATCCCGGACGATGCCGAGTGCGCGCGACAGGAAAACACGCACGGGTGTCGGCGCCGGCGATGGGTAAACGTCCGCAAACGCAGGCTTTGTTCTGCGAGCAGGCGTTCCGGCGACACTTTCAGCGACCCAGCGCGCGCACACGACGGCCTCGGTCAAGGAATTGCTGGCGAGCCTGTTGGCGCCATGCAGTCCTGTCGAAGCGACTTCGCCGCAGGCCCACAGCCCCTTGACGGAGGTCCTACCGGAGCCGTCCACGGCAACGCCACCCATGTGGTAGTGTTGGGCCGGACGAATGGGGATGAGATCGCGCGCGGGATTGATGCCGGCTCCACGACAGGCTGATGCGATTGTCGGGAAGTGTCGAGCAAATTCCGGGCCAGGCCGTTGCCGCGCGTCGAGAAAAACACGGTGGCCGTTGGCAAGATGGTTCCAGACGGCGCGCGCCAAGACATCACGAGGCGCAAGTTCCGCCCCTGGCACGCTCTGGAGAAAAGCCTGGCCGGTTTCGTCGATCAGGGCAGCACCTTCGCCGCGGACGGCCTCGCTGACCAGCACCATAGGGCGTTCCGGGCCGTCAAGCGCGGTCGGGTGGAACTGGATGAACTCGAGGTCGGCAAGGACAGCTCCAGCGCGGGCCGCAAGCGCCAGGCCCTGTCCGTAACTGCCCCAAGGATTGGTGGTGTCGAGAAACAGTCCCCCGATCCCACCGGTGGCGAGGACGACCCGCCGTGAGCCGAAGAAGACAGGTCCTATCGAACCGCTCGCCCAGACGCCTCGGATCGCATTCTCTCGCACCGCCAGCCGGCGCGCTTCCACCCCCTCCACGACAACAATCGACGGAGTGGAACGCACAGCCGCGATCAGGGCACGCATGATCTCACGCCCGGTGCCGTCACCATGCGCATGAACGATGCGACGTCGGCTGTGTGCGGCCTCCAATCCGAGGCACAGTGATCCTTTCGGCGTACGGTCGAAGGGAACCCCAAAGCCCGCAAGCCCCTCTATCGCCTTGGGCGCGGCTTGGAGGATGCGGCTCGCCACGTCTGTGTCGCAGAGACCATCCCCGGCGGCAAGCGTATCGGCCAGGTGCAGTGCCGGATCGTCGTCTTCGCCGAAACTTGCAGCCAGACCACCCTGTGCCCAGGTGCTCGAATTGTCAGCTCCCAGCAGCGTCCTGGACAGAAGCAGCACCGGCTCCGGCGCCAGTTGAAGCGCGGTCATCAATCCGGCGATGCCGCCGCCGATGATGATGGGCCGCCCGAAGAAGCTGCGGACATCGGCGCTCAAATTGCCAGCATCCGTTCGACCGCAAGCCGCGCGCGCCCGGCGATCCCGGGTTCGATGGTTACGACATGGTGGTTCTGCTCGAGCGCCATGCGGATGTTGGCAAGCGTGATCCGCTTCATGTGAGGGCACAAATTGCAGGGCCGGATGAACTCGACCTCTGGGTGCGCTAACGCGACGTTGTCGCTCATCGAACATTCCGTCATCAGCACGACACGTGCTGGCCTTTGCCTCTCGACATAGTCGGACATGGCAGCGGTCGAGCCGGAAAAATCTGCTTCAGCCACGACGTCGGGAGGGCATTCGGGATGCGCGAGCACGATCACGCCGGGATGGCTTTCGCGCAACTCGCGGATGTCGGCCGGTGTAAAGCGCTCATGCACCTCGCAATGCCCTTTCCAGGCGATGATCTGCACATCGGTCTGGGCGGCGATATTCTGGGCCAGATATTCGTCCGGCAACATGATCACCTGGGGAACGCCAAGGGATTGGACGACCGCCTTGGCGTTGCCGGATGTACAGCAGATATCCGACTCGGCTTTCACTTCGGCCGACGTGTTGACATAAGTGACGATCGGCACGCCGGGATAACGCTGGCGCATCAAGCGCACGTCTTCTGCCGTGATCGATTCCGCCAACGAACAGCCTGCCCGCAGGTCGGGAATGAGCACCGTCTTTTGCGGATTGAGCAGCTTGGCCGTTTCGGCCATGAAATGTACGCCGGCCAGCACGATGACTTGCGCCTCGATCGTCGCAGCCGTGCGGGCCAGTGCCAAGCTGTCGCCGACGATGTCGGCCACGCAATGGAAGATCTCGGGGGTCTGATAGTTGTGCGCCAGGATGATGGCGTTGCGCTCGCGCTTCAGTGCAAGGATCGCCTCGATATCCTCGACGAAAGCCGGCCATTCGATCGGCGGGATCACTCGTCGGACGCGCTCGTAGAGAAACGCGGTCGCAGGCAGCATGGCGCTCATCGACCCCTCCAGCTTATACTCTAGTTGAAAATAACCAGCATATACTTGCTGTGAGTATAAGCGATGTCAACCCCGCGCCAGCGGCAATTTTGTCCCGGCGATGACCCTCTCGTCGAGAACGGCGTGGCGGAACCGGTAAAGCTTCGCTGGCCGGCCGCCGGTCTCCGCGGTTGCCTCTCCGGTCTCTTCGACCAGCTCCTGCTGCTCGATCAGCCGGCGAAAGTTCGGCTTACGAACGAGCCTGCCGGCAAGCGCCTCCACGGTTCGCTGCAGCTGCAAAAGCGTGAAGACCGGCGGCATCAGCTCAAAGACGACCGGCCGGTATTTAATCTTGGAGCGCAGCCGCGCAATGCCGGTCGCCACGATGCGGCGATGATCGGCGACCATAGACTTGCTGGGCACCAGCGGAGGCAGCGTCGCGTCCCGTCCGCTTCCGGCCTCTTGGACCAGGCCTGCTTCGTAGACTAACTCATAGCGTTGAAGCGTGAGTTCCTCGTTCCAAAGGCGGTCGTCGAAGCCGAAGGCTATCGTCGCCCGCTGCCAGCGTTCACGTCGCGTGGCCGCGTCGCTGACGCCGTCTGCCCATTCAATCAGGCGCGGTCGCAGAACGTCCAGCACGACCGGAGGCGTGCCGGAGCGGTGGTCCTCCCATGGAAAATATTCATACCAGCTCTGCCAGCCGCACTTGGGCGAGCTAGCTGCCTGTTCCTTGCGGGTCAATGCGAGATAGCTGATGGAGATGACGCGCTGCTGGCGCTCGGCGCCGATGCGATCCCGATCCGCGAAGGTGTAGAGTTGCTCAATATACCCCAGCGGATGGCCGGTCTGCTGCTCGACCCACCCCCTCAAACCGGATTGCAGCGATCGGTGCTCAAGCGCAAATGGTCCGGAGGGCAGGGTGTCCGCCTGGCCGATGGTGAGGACACAGGGTTCACTGTCGTTTACGGCGACGACAAAGGCGATCAGGTCCACTTTGACTTCGTCGGCCTTGACGGCGGCTCTGTCTTTCCTGGGTCCTTTTGCCTGATTGTCCATGTTCGGGAAAGTGGTTGGCCAGCTCGGGGGCGCCTGAATCGATTTAAGTGTAAGCGCGCCTGTCCGCACGTCAACACCGCACAGCTGCACGGCCATTTTTAGCTCTTCGCACTTGCACAAAAATGTGGCAAACGCGACACCCGCGGTTGGTAACGTTGGGGAAGGAGGGTCCATTGAGTGCGTTTGGTGACACCAAGGCGATCACACCGCCGGATATTCGTTCGCGCAAAGGTGGGACGCCGCTCGTCTGCCTTACCGCCTACACGACGCCAGTCGCCCGGCTTGTCGATCCCCATTGCGATGTGGTGCTGGTCGGCGACAGCGTCGGCATGGTTCTCCACGGCCTGCCCTCCACGCTCGGTGTGACGCTGGAGATGATGATCACGCACGGCCAGGCCGTGCGCCGTGGCCTCGAGCAGGCGCTGATGGTCGTCGACCTGCCGTTCGGTTCCTTCGAGGAAAGCCCCGAGCAGGCTTTCCGCAATGCCGCGCGCGTCATGGCCGAGACCGGCTGCGGGGCCGTCAAGCTCGAAGGCGGCGAAACGATGGCAGAGACGATCCGCTTCCTCGCCGCGCGCGGCGTGCCGGTCATGGCCCATGTCGGCTTGACGCCGCAGGCGATCAACACCATCGGTGGCTACCGCGTGCAGGGCAGAGGCGGGGATGCCGAGCGCATCAGGCGCGACGCGCTTGCGGTGAGCGAAGCGGGCGCCTTTGCGGTCGTGCTGGAGAAGGTTCCCGAGGCGCTCGCCCGCCGGATCACCGGGGAGGTGGCGACCCCGACCATTGGCATCGGTGCCTCGGCAGCCTGTGACGGCCAGATTCTCGTCGTCGACGACATGCTGGGCCTCTTCGGCGACTTCCGGCCCAAATTCGTCAAGCGCTATGCTGAACTGGGGGAGGCCGCTGCGGCTGCGATCGCGGCCTATGCCCGGGAAGTGAAGGAGCGCCAGTTTCCGGCCGCCGAGCACGTGTTTGCCGATGCGCCCAAGCCCGCCGACGCGGACGCCACCAAGAGCGGAGAAGCAGCGTGAGCGTGCCGATTGTCAGGAGCGTTGCCCAGCTTCGCCAAATTGTCGCCGCATGGCGCCGCGAGGGCGTGAGGATTGCCGTGGTGCCAACGATGGGCGTCCTGCATGAGGGCCATCTCAGCCTGGTGCGCGCGGCACTCGAGAAGGCCGACCGGGTGATCGTGACGCTCTTTGTCAACCCGAAGCAATTCAACAGCCAGGCCGATCTCGCCGCGTATCCGAGCACCGAGGACGAGGATGCCGCCAAGCTGGCACCGCTTGGCGCGCACCTGCTTTATGCGCCGGACGCAGAGGAGATGTATCCGGCGGCCTTCGCCACGACCGTTTCGGTGTCCGGTATCAGCGAGGGCCTGTGCGGTGCCTTCCGGCCGGGACATTTCGATGGCGTGGCGACCGTCGTTGCCAAGCTCTTCCTGCAGACCAGCGCTGACTTCGGCTTCTTTGGCGAAAAGGACTTTCAGCAGCTTCAGCTAGTCAGGCGTATGGCCCGGGACCTGGATATTCCAATCACCATTGTTCCTTGTCCGACAGTCCGCGAAGCCGACGGTCTTGCACTATCATCGCGCAATGTCCGGCTCTCGCCAGCAGAGCGTGCTGTTGCCCCCGAGCTATCATCGGTCTTGCTCGAGACGGCTGAGTGGCTTGCCCGCGGCTCGCCCGTCCTGCCAACGCTTGCCGAAGCGCGCGCAGCAATTCTGGCTGCAGGCTATCGCGAGATCGAATACCTGGAACTTCGCGACGAGGCAGATCTGCGACCGATGACAAGCCTTGGCCGACCTGCACGCTTGCTTGTCGCGGCCTGGCTCGGCGGCACACGGCTCATAGACAACGTCAGAATATCACGGGTTTCAACAGGTTAACGGGGTTCTCGGCACGAGCTGTATCCGTCCGGGATCGTTTAAAACAAGGTCTCTGCCTGGCATCGAGCGATCACGGAGGTTACGCAAAGCGCAAATGCATCGCGTGTTTGAGAACTTCGTCGAGCAACTGTCTGCAAGTGTTGATGCTGCCGATCTCCGTGAGGCAATGGCATCCGCTGCAGCCGGCTTCGATTTTCCGCTATTCGCCTATTTCACTTACCCGTCGACCTCCGGCGACGCCCCGCAATTGATCTCAAACTATCCGTCATCCTGGACATCACGTTATCTGCAACAGCGGTACCACAGTCTTGATCCGGTCATCCTGCGGGGGCTGCAAGGCTGGGATACCTTCGATTGGGGTGTGGATCGCGCTCGGCACTGTCTGCCGAATTCGCAGCAACAAATTCTGGAGAGTGCGGCTGAGTTTGGCATCCGCGGCGGCCTGACGATGTCCATGCATGATCATCGCGGCCGGTTTGCTGCCCTGACCTTTGCTTCCGACGAGTCCCGTCCGCCTCTGTTGCGGTCACTGACACGTTACGAAAAAGCATTGCAGCTGGTGGCCATCAACTTTCATATCCATGTCCGGCGCAGGCTCGCCGACGATCGCGTGGTGGATGGTGTAACGCTCACCCCGCGGGAGTTCGAGTGCCTGAAATGGGCGGCGCGCGGCAAGTCGGCTTGGGTTATCAGCCAGCTTCTCGGCGTCTCAAAGCGCACCGTGACCTTTCATCTGGAAAACGCCAAGGCAAAGCTTGGCGTTCGAACGATCAACCAGGCCGTTGCACGACTGGCTGCCTCCGGCCAGGCGAGATCCTGATTCGTCGGCCACGATAGCTGTAAACCTCTACAGGCTGCATCGCTGCCGGCTTTGCCCTTCGATGGCGGGAACACATCCCGCACGGAGGCGACCATGATGCAGCTGATAACACCAGACCTTTACGACGAGTTCGCAAGCGAGCTCAAAGAGATGCACGGGCTCAGGTTTCGGGTGTTCAAGGAAAGGCTCGATTGGGAAGTTGATACCGAAGACCAGATGGAAACAGACCCGTTTGATGGTCTGAAGCCTGTCTATCTGCTCCTCAAGGGATCCGACTGGCGAATTCGCGGTTGCGTGCGTCTTTTGCCCAGCACCGGACCCACAATGTTGCGCGACACGTTCCCGGTGCTGCTGGGTGCTGACGTCGTGCCTTCGACCTCCGACATATGGGAGAGCAGTCGTTTCGCGCTCGATCTCCCTCCGTCGGCGCCCAAGGCAGCGGGCGGACTGGCCCAGGCAACCTACGAGCTCTTCGCGGGCATGATCGAGTTCGGCTTGGCCAAGGATCTGACCCGGATAGTAACGGTGACGGACACGCGCATGGAACGGATCCTTCGCCTCGCGACGTGGCCATTGTCGCGCATCGGACAACCCAAGTCCGTCGGCAAAACGGAGGCGGTGGCCGGGTTTCTCGAGATTTCCCGCGCGAGCCTTTTGCGCATCCGCAGCAGGGGACGTCTGAGCGGACCGGTACTGTGGCAACCGGTTCTAGGCCCGTCGGCATAGCGCCATTGTGGACACCTGAGCCGTGAAGGATGCTGGTCTGCCCAAGGAAGCGACGGTCGGTCTTGTATGCTGGCCGGACTGGCGTCGTCACGAAGCTTACCACTACGCCAGACGATTGCCACGCACTGCCTGGGCCTGGGAGTTTCTTCGGCGCAATCCACAATTTCAGCGCGACCACGCCAAAATGGCACCGTCCGCCTACATTGTCGGAGCCCAGGCCGACATGAAGATAATCGAGTTGACGACAGGATCATCTTTCCTAAGACAATGGAGCCTCCTTTTTCGCGGACGCGCCACAGTCGGACGCTACGTCGGCAAGGGTCTTTTGGGATCCGCGCGACTGCGCCCGTATTCTACGAGCGGCCGCGGAGCCGGTTGGGCTCGACCACGATTTTGAACCGCTTGATCTCCCTTCGCTCTCATGCTGCAAGGACATCCTGCTGACACCTGCCGGCGTGCAGCACGTGCTGCTGAGGGAGGACTGCCGGAGTCTGCAGATCGCCCTTTCCGGTGCATCCGTTCTCCGCCCGTTGCGGCTATATGTCGACGCGATCGTGCAGCCGCAGCACCTGAAGTTCCATGTCGCTGCCCTTCAGTTCCTGAACGACATCAATGGTTGCGGCCGCCTGGCAGCTGCTTGCTTTCCGCCGGAACCCCGCGGAGCGCGTCTGCGTATCGTGCTCCAGGCTTTGGATGGCTCGATTGCGGGAGCATCTCATCAGGAGATCGCCATTGCCCTGTTCGGGAGACGCCGTGTCGAAGAAGATTGGTCTCATCCAGGTAGCCATCTTCGCGATCAGGTGCGTCGCGCCATCCAACGTGGCCGCTACCTGATGGGCGGCGGCTATAGACAGTTCCTGATGTAATTCGGGTGACAGCTTGGTGATTGTCTTATTCGAAAACGCGCAGGCATCAATCTCCATTTCTCACTGCTATTGTGCCTTGTACAAGACGTGACACGCGAGGGCCTAGTTCTTCCGCTGCGGGAATCGGGTTTGAGTAATACGGACGAAGCACTGAGAACCAACGTTTTCGTGATAGTGCATTCATGCCCCGAGAATCCTGATGACCGTTACGAACCCCGACAAAGCCGGCGCTGACTGAAACGGTCGCTGAACGTGCTCTGTGGCCTGCGCCCCCTGACTCGCGGTTTCGGCTATGCCGACTAACAGCGTATTGATAGGCCATCGCGGGCTAAGCTCTACCGGCGAAAGCCGCGTCAAAGCGGCAGGCAATCAGAAACTAGATCGGCGGCGACGATGATTATGATCAACGTGACGAACACGTGGATCATGCCGACGGCGCCGACGTTGCCGATGATGATGATGCCGACCATGCGTCGCTGATGCTGCCTAACTACAGTGCTGTGTGATCATGCCGATCACCGCGTGACCACGAGCGGCGGCGGTTCGTGGTCAGGTGCGTGGCCGGGATGATCGCGCATGGCCGATTGTTCCTTCGTGCCGCGGGGTGTGGGCTTGCGTTCGGTCATGAGGACGTCAGGCGCAACGAGGAAGTTAGATCAGGGCCCCAAACGCGGCTTATCCATGGGGTGGATGATAGCTATCCCTACAATCAATTATACCAATATTACCCAATACTACTAGAAGATCTCCCAATGAAAGCGGCCGGATGGGTATCCGTCTCGCGTAGGCTGAAGCTGCCGGCAAGAATGGGAAGACGAACATGTGCGGGATTGTTGGCATCGTTGGGCAACAGCCGGTGTCGGATCGGTTGGTCGACGCATTGAAGCGTTTGGAATATCGCGGCTATGATTCCGCCGGCGTTGCGACGATCACCGAAGGTGCCTTGCACCGCCGGCGCGCCGAGGGCAAGCTCGTCAATCTCGAGAGGAGACTGAAGGAAGAGCCGCTGAGCGGCAACATCGGCATCGGCCACACGCGTTGGGCAACCCATGGGGCCTCGACGGAACGCAATGCGCACCCGCACTTTACCGACGGTGTCGCCGTCGTCCATAACGGGATCATCGAGAATTTCACCGAGCTGAAGGACGAATTGGCGGCGGCTGGCGCCGAGTTCCAGACTGACACCGACACCGAGGTCGTCGCGCATCTCTTGGCAAGACACCGCCGGGAGGGCATGAGGCGGCAAGAGGCGATGCGTGCCATGCTGAAACGCGTCAGGGGCGCCTATGCGCTTGCCGTCCTCTTCGAAGATGATCCGTCGACCATCATGGCGGCGCGCAACGGACCACCGCTGGCGATCGGTCACGGCGACGGCGAGATGTTCCTGGGCTCCGACGCGATCGCGCTCGCTCCCTTCACCAATGAAATTACCTATCTCATCGAGGGCGACTGGGCCGTTGTCGGCAATTCGGGCGCCCATATCTTCGATTTCGACGGCCATCCCGTCGAGCGTCCGCGCCATACCTCCACGGCCGCGACCGATCTGGCCAACAAGGGCAGCCATCGCCACTTCATGGAGAAGGAAATCTACGAGCAGCCCGAAGTCATCGCCCATGCTCTCCGTCACTATAGCAACATCATAGAAAATCGCGCCGACACGGTTTCTGGCATCGATTTCGCCAGGATCCCGAGCTTGGCGATCTCGGCCTGCGGGACCGCCTATCTCGCCGGACTGATCGGAAAATACTGGTTCGAGCGCTATGCGCGCCTGACGGTTGAAATCGACGTTGCGTCCGAATTCCGTTACCGCGAGATCCCGTTGTCGCCGCAGTCGGCGGCTCTTTTCATTTCGCAGTCCGGCGAAACCGCTGATACGCTCGCATCGTTGAGGTACTGCAAGGAGCGTGGGCTGAAAATTGGCGCTATCGTCAATGCCTGCGAATCGACCATCGCTCGGGAGGCCGATGCGGTCTTCCCGATCCTTGCCGGACCGGAGATCGGCGTCGCCTCCACCAAGGCTTTTACCTGCCAGCTTGCCGTTCTAGCCGCACTTGCCATCGGCGCCGCCAGAGCCCGCGGGACCGTAACCGAAGACGAGCTCCAGGCGCTCGTCAGGAGCCTCGCCGAAGTGCCGCGCGTCATGGGCCAGGTACTCAACAGCATCCAGTCGGAGATCGAGTTCCTGTCGCGCGAACTGTCAAAGTGTCGTGACGTCCTGTATCTCGGCCGTGGCACCAGTTTCCCGCTAGCGATGGAAGGTGCGCTGAAGCTCAAGGAGATTTCCTACATCCATGCCGAGGGCTATGCGGCGGGTGAATTGAAGCACGGTCCGATCGCATTGATAGACGACAACATGCCAGTGATCGTCATCGCGCCCCATGATCGCTTTTTCGACAAGACCGTCTCCAACATGCAGGAAGTGGCTGCCCGTGGAGGGCGGATTATCCTCATCACCGATGAAAAAGGGGCAGCCGCATCGAAACTCGATACCATGCACACGCTCGTGCTGCCGGCTGTCGACGAGATTATCGCGCCGATGGTCTTCTCGCTGCCGATACAGCTTCTTGCCTACCACACGGCGCTCTTCATGGGCACAGATGTAGACCAGCCGCGCAATCTCGCAAAATCGGTCACGGTCGAATGATTGCGAACCTTTACAGGTGGCGATGCTCGTCGATCGAAAGCGCTATCCCCTGTCTGGATCCGAAGCTCGGATGAAATCCAGATGACCATTGTTTGCTGCTGGCGGAAATAGATGGCGCAATGAAAGCTGTTCACTTACCTGACTCGGCCCGGCAGCTGAAGCTGACCGACTTCTGGGATGGCGGGCCGGCTGATTGCAGTGCGCCCATTGAAGTCCATTTGAAGCTCTCGGATTTCGCGACGGATATGGCCTGACGGCGAGGCGTCGCCTGCATCACCTATAACAACGAGTGTGCGATCGAGCTCGAAACCCGTCTCGGCCGCCTCGGCGTGACTCCCGGAGATCGCGCCTTCATCGGCACCGTACATGGGTTTGCGCTGAGCCAGGTGATCCGTCCCTATGTCCGCTGTGTGCCGGTGGGCCTTCCTGCAAACTTCAGGGTCGCGACACGATTGGAAGCACGAGCTGCGGTGGAAGTGGCGTACAGGAACGCCATCAATGGCGCCGACGATCCGCACCGGCGTTGGGAGTTCGCGTCCGAGAAGCGCAAGTGCGACGTCGATCGCTCACGGCCTGAGTGGCGTGGGCGCAATCCCGAACTGGCTGCTTTCATCGAGGCCTATGAGGCTGAACTGCGCCGACAGGGCTTGATTTCGATGACATGCCGCTTCTCGCCTATCGCATGATCAAGGAAAACCCGTGGATCCGTGAAGCTCTTCGCGCGCGGTTCCCGGTCTTGTTGGTCGACGAGTATCAGGATCTCGGCCTTGCGCTACATGAGCTCGTCCTGCTCTTGTGCTTTGAAGGCGGAATCCGGCTTTTCGCCGTCGCGATGCCGATCAATCAATCTATGCCTTTGCCGGGGCCAATCCAGAACTGCTCGAAAGCCTGACGCGCCGACCTGATGTGCGGACTATCAGGCTACGCTTCAACTATCGCTCGGGCGGAACGATCATTCGCGCGTCGTTGGGCGCGCTCGGTGAAGAGCGC
The DNA here is from genome assembly GCF_040320865.1 of Mesorhizobium sp. M0598. Classification (NCBI taxonomy): domain Bacteria; kingdom Pseudomonadati; phylum Pseudomonadota; class Alphaproteobacteria; order Hyphomicrobiales; family Phyllobacteriaceae; genus Mesorhizobium; species Mesorhizobium sp. M0598. The sequence goes on from NZ_JAMYQL010000043.1 coordinate 20,220, forward strand.
GATTATCGCGGTGTCGAGGGCGCCCCTGAGGGAGACTTGAGCTTTTGGCACGTCCCGTACGGCCGTGACTCGCAAGCGCAAGCCATCGCCGACACTATAATCCCAAAGCTCATCGAACAATGATTCGAGCTCGGGCAAATCGCGGTTCTCTATCGCGCGGCGTGGCTCGGCGACAAAGTCGCGACTGCGATTAAGAATGCGAACATACCCCTCGCGCGAACGGATACCAACGCTCTCGTCAGGAGGAACTCCCGTCTCGCGCGCTTCATCGAGGATTGCGCTCGTTGGACGACTGGCGGATGGCGGGATGCCGATCCACTCTATGTGCGGCTTCTGTCGCAGGCGAAGACGATCGTATTCGGGCGCCGTGCCAGCGATCGCGAGGAACAGGATCTGTCCAGGCAGCTTACGGGGTTCCTGAATGCCACGTTTGGGAGGGCGGAGACGACGCATCCCTGGCTACAACGCTTTTACCGAGAACTCTTCATGCCATGGCGCGACATTGCCCGGAATTCGGAACAAGAATGGCAAATTTGCACCGAGATGATCACCAACACGGATCCGGCGCGAGACTTTGATCTTTCGCTTGCTCATTTCGCGGAGCGCGTCGAAGGGGCAGGTCGCGTTAACCTCAGCTGCATAGCGCAAAGGGTAGAGAGTTCGACGCGGTCATCATGTATGGCGTCAACGCCACCGACATCCCGAGCGAGCGCGATAGCCGCACTCCGGCAGGGATTAGGGAAGCACGGCGCCTGTTCTACGTCGGGGTGACGCGGCCCAAAAGATACCTCAGTTTGATCTACCAGGAACACCACCATTCCCCGTGGGTTCTGGAGCTCTATCGGAGAAGCCAGCTTGATTAAGAGACGGTCGCTTGTTCCCAACCCCGCGTCGGAGAAAATGAGTGGCTGACAACAAACGCCAACACTACGTGCCAAAGTCGACTTTGCGCCACTTTGCTTCTGATCCGAACCGACGTCCCAAGCCTCGGCAGATCAATCTGGTGAACATCGCAGCCGCCAAAGTCGTGCGCGGGGCATCTCTAAAGGAGCAATGCTACCAGGATTATTTCTACGGGAAGAACACTGCGATCGAGAAGGCGTTGGGGCAAGTCGAGGGGTACTTTTCGAGCTTGGTCCGCAAAATGATCGGCACGCGAGCAATCGACGAGCGAGATGGCTGGCATCTCGTCCAGATGGTCGCACTTCAGAAAGCCAGAACCTTGCGCGCCGAAGAAGAATTGAACGGCATGATGGAAAAGCTGATCAAGCTGTTTATGTACAATCGTGTCGACGAGCATGATCTTCGAAAATCCAGAATTAAAATCAACGATGCGTCCAATCGCAACGTAGGGCACGCATTAGCGCTAAGCCCGCTGATGCTCGACCTTAAGCGATTTCTGCTCGCCAATGACACCGATGTCCCGTTCGTCATTGGCGACAATCCGGTTGTGACGACGAACTGGTTCGCCAGAATACATCACCCGCAACGCGCCATCGGACTCGCACGTTCTGGGCTGCAGATGCTTCTGCCGATTTCACCTCGCTTCGCGCTGATGATGCATGACAGTAATGTCTATACAACCAACTTTCGGATCAATGTCATCTCCATTTCTCGAGCTGACGAGGTCACTGCTTTGAATGAGCTTCAGTGGTTGAATGCCCATAAGAACGTGTATTTTCCGCCCACCCTCGGCGTGGAGTTCTTGGAGGCGATGATGAATGTTTCGCGACCAGAGGGCGGTCTTTCTGATTTTCGGAGAATGGAACGGATTGCGGATGGCGACTCCTATCGTGCTAGCGACAAAGATGAGTTCTCTCCTCCGACAGATGGTGTGAAGTCAGAGCTTGTTGTTACATCGGCGAAAGCCCTCTCTAGAGACGTGCGGCTGCGTGCCGTTAGCATGCGAAACAAGCCGATTTTCCACGACGATGGATCGCTTGGCTCTCCCCAGCGTGACCCAGCTTGGGAAGACATTGTCGGTGATTTCGCTCGCCGGGTGCTGGTGGGCGAAACGAACCCAACGCGTTTCTGGGATTTTGTGGAAGGGCATCCACTTGTATCATCTATTGGACCATGGCTCAGAAGAGCGAAACGGCAGTCCGATCTGAGGCGACAATGATGATTAGTGGCTTTTGCGAGCGAATACGGTTAGGCTTGGCGTCGCCAAGCCGACAAGATGGGCCATGATGCATCGGCGGCAATGCCGCGATCCGGTTCGGGCCAAAGCACGCTAAGAGTTTCGATGTGGCGCAAATCGCCACGAACATGGCGGTTCAGAGCGACAGTGCCGTCTGGGCTCGAGGGCAGGTCGCGGGCCCGTCTCGGCTCAGTCGATCTGTGCCTGTGCGACATCAGGTGGTAGCGATTTCCCGACTGTCGTCTTGACTGTGATCGTATGACGCGGAAGCACCGTAATAGTACCGGGCGCTTCGTGCTCCTCACCGGCCGTTGAAAGTTCGTCGATCAGCTCACGGATGGCTTGTTGGTCTCCGGTGACGATGCGCTTCACCCGGTCGTGGTCTCTTGGCTCCGACACAATGGGTCCCCAGCGCGTCAAACCCTCGAACGCTCCGTGCGGTGGTCGCGGAGTGAAATGTTCGATAAGGAACCACGTGAGCGGGAGCGCTGACCGAAACGCATCGCCATGCAGCCCAAGTAGACCCGCGGGCTTGCCCTCAATCGACCGAAGCCAGATGCCCGCGTCGATGCCGCCGTTCGATAGCAAGGAGTCCCTCAGCGCAAGGCCAGCTCCAAAATCGAAGATCTGATCGGCCAGATTTCGCGTATGAAGTGCGCGCACTTGCATGCGAGTTTGGTCTGGAAGTGACACTGTTTGCGGGCAGTAGAGACCGTAGCGGAGCGCGCCTTTGCCCAGGAGTGCGGAAAGCCGGTCCAGCCGTGCTTGTTGGTCAGCGTTCGCTGCCTGAAAGCTTGCTCGCTGGTCGTATTCACCGGAGTGAAGGTTTCGAAAGAGCCGCTTCGCTTGAACGAGATAAGCCGTTGACCAGCTTTCATTCGGAAGGATCCGATTTTCGTAGGTCAGCACAAGACCTAAATCAGACTGTGAGACGTGGCGCTCCATCGCCGTGTTGTGTGGATACGTGTCGAGGGTAACCTCAAAATCGATGCCGTCGCCGATTGCGGCAAGGTCGGTGTTGAGTTGGTCCACGCTGTAGGGGAGGCTTTCCTCGGCACGTTGGGTGTCGGCATCGAGTAATGCACAAAGCTCATTGGTGAGAGCCGGTTCATCTGGCGGATGCTTCCGGACCATCCGCTGAGATAGAGCGTAGTCCACGCCGTCAAGGTATCTGATCAGGTGGGTGAGGTGCTGCGGTCCGAGCATTGTCTTGACTTCTTATTGTTGCGCTTCAGTCCGAGCGGCGCTTAGGGTTCTTAACTTGGTTACCTTGTCGGGCGCGGCTAATACGTGTCTGCGAACAGAATCTTCGGGAGCATGTGCGTAGGCGTCCAAGTCCCATGCATACGCCTGACATAGGATTGGCAAAGCCCAACAATCTTGTCGGCATTCCCCAGACGAATAAGTTGTCGTGCGATTTCTGAGCGCCCGGAAAGGGCGGGTGCGCTATATCCGGAGCTGGACAATAGAAGCCCTCGGCTAGCGCGTTTTGCTACTACCACTTCGAAAAACCGTTCCAGGATGTCAGGACTTGGTCTGGAGGGCGCTGTCCAGTGCTTTATCTCCACGAGATAGATCGCTGGTTGGTCGGACTCGATGCAGCGCAGCTCGAGATCGAAGCCGCCGTCGCGCCCAGGGCGGGTTACAACAACCTCAAATCCTAGCACCGAGAGAATCTCGCCCAGCAACCGTTCGAGGTCGCGCCACTCGACATGCACAAGGTAATCGGGGCTGCGGACGATTTCGTGAGCCAGCGCCTGCAACATTGAACGCAGGGCACATTCCACCAATGCGCCGGGAACAGCTTCTTGACCCGGCGGTGGTTCGCGTTCGTCTGCCACATCGGCAAAATAGCGTTTGAGACGGGGGCTTTGGCCATCGTCCGGCCACACAATCCGGCCGCCCGCATCTTCGGCCTCTGCTCGTTCGAATGTGAACCGCCAGTGTCGGCCTTCTGAGGGGATGCGTCCTCTCCACTCGTACTGGAGAAGTGGCCGCAGCCCGCGCATTGTGAGATCGGCGAGCAGATATGGTCCGCGCGGGTCATTGTCCGGATTGCGATATCGGTCCGAATTGATCAGCGGTTGGGACTTGAAGCGCCGACCCGTAGCTTGAATGCTCACGATTTATCCTCGCTGCCTGGCCAATTGCCGCCTGTTTGGATGTCGGCGATGTCGGTAGAGCCCTTGGGCATCTGTAAGGAAATGCGCCAATCCAAGGGTTTGGATTGTTTGGAAGCGAATTCGACGCGTTGAATAGCGGGTTCCTCGGATGATCCATATTCGATCCGTTGCGCCTCCTCGATCGGAACCATCTCCGGCTCAATCCATAAGGCAACACCCAGGAAAACGTGACCGAGTATCTGAGAGCCATCGGGCCTCTCGATTGTGACATTGCCGGAATACGGAATTCGAGCCGTTCGAATGATTGGCGGTGCGCCCTTCTCGATATCGGCAAAGGGGTTCAATGCCGCCTGCACCTCACGCCAAATATCATTCACTGACCAAGTGGACCCGTTGTCTATGTTTCGAAATAGCGGCGCAAATAGATCGGTACCGTCCGACAGAGCAAAGTCGAATTCATTAGGCGGCGGCGTGTCCGGCTCGGCGGAACGAAAAGCTCGAATTCCGACACCGGCGAGGGCGCACGATTTGTGCCAGAAAAGAACGAAATCGAGCTTCAGCAGCTGATTGATGTCGGCAACGGAGACCTCCGACGCCCGACGAAGCGAAATGCCATGTCGACGCGCAACGGCCTCTGCGTCAGCTGAAAAACCTGACGCACTGACTGCGATTGTGCGGTCTGCTCCGATTGCCTGCCGTTTAGCCGCAAGCTGCTCGATCCAGGTAACATCCTGCGTCTTGTTTCTACGACGACACTCCACCGTGATGAGGAGCTCTGAAGTGCCGGCTCGGGTGCGAATGCTCGCATCGACCTCCCGCAGCCGGCCGGTGACCAGACACTTGATGCGATCAGGAGATGTTACGACGAGTCCAGCGGGGCCGGCGTCGGCCTCGATCCGCGCAATTAGACGTTCAAACGCCCGCCATTCAGGATCTTGATGGCGCCGGGCGGTCACTGCCCACCACTCTTTTCTTTCGTTCCCGCTTTCAGGAACATAGGGAAGAAGCTTCGCTGGGTCTTCACCTTGATGACGTCATTGATGCTGATTGTGTTGGCCTTTCGTCGCTCCCCGCCTGCTGGGGTGATGACCTCCAAATCGGGGTTCTCGATGATCGCTGTATGTACATCGTCCGCATGAGCGGGTGTGATGTTGTAGATGCTCTCGTAGAACTCCATGACGGACATGGCATCGCCGGATTCCGTCACGAGGCGCGGTATATCCCCCAGGAGCTGGTTCTTGGCGGAAGCGCGGCCGCTATCGTCAAAGAGATAGAGCATGCCCTCGTCGTGTCTTGGATCGTAGGACAGCATATTGAGGCCGGAGCGACCAAAATGAGCCTGAAGGCTGGAATTGTCATGAAGGATATTGTTGTAGACCTGCCGCGCCCGATAGGCGTTGGCAAAGTGGATCAACCAATACCGCCATCCGCCCGGATTGTTAATGGAGAAGGGACTGACATAGGGCGCGCATAGACGAAAGGCATCAAAGACGATCTTCTCCGCCGTCCCCAGCCAATAATTCTTGCTCATGACTCCGTTAAGCGCATCGATGTTCGCGCTTGTCAGCCCAAGATAAGCGAGCCGCGCTTTTAGCTGCTCCGGTTGGTTCTTTTGTAGGAACGCTAATAGTGAGCTGATCATAAAGGTGTAGAAGATCTCCGCTGCGGGATAGGAGCGCATTATGTCAAGGATCGTATCCCGTTCGACGTGGCTATCCCCACATTGGTCCAGATTGAAGATGACGCTTCTGTAGCGTCCTTGCTCCAAAAGCATCTTGATCGTTGGATACGCGATCTCGAAGAAATCGTTCAAATACTCCATGCGCAGATGCAACTTCGGGCATGTCTGCGCGATGGCGGCTTGCATCGGCGCAACGTGCGTCTTCAGCAATTCGATGGCGTCGCGACTAGCGTCATTGAATATCAGAAGGCACTCGACCTCAATCGCGCCCAGCCCTTGAGCTGCGCGATGTGTGTTCACCGCGTCGACCGCACGCATCAATTCTTCGATGAATATCAGTGGCGACCCAGGCGTGCCGCACTGATACCGCCCACCCCCGGCAAAGCCGTCGACGATTGCCAGTCGGAAGCGCTCCTGTTGCGGCAGCTTGCAGCGGACAGTCAGATAGTCGAAGACGTACTCGCGCAGGATTTTATGTTTGCGCTTGGAATGCTCCTCGAGCTTTGCGCCATCAGCCCATTCGTATTGCTTTTCGACCACGTCGCCCCCCAAACCATATTTGCCTTATCAAGGGACGGTGAGGGGAACGGTGGGCATCTCGTCCCAGGTCCGCCCCCGATATTCGCGTCCGTTGGCCTTTTTTGAGCGCTTCTTGTTGTCTTTGCCCCAAGTGCCCCACTGTTTGAAGAAGAACGCTGTCCCTGCTGATAGGCACTGCCGGTGGATTTCGTCGATCCATTCTTCACGGATTGGTCGAGCTGCCTTCCCGCTTTCGCCGCCGACGATGGCCCAATGGATGCTCCGAAGATTGACGGTGCCGACGGCTCCAATAAGGGGCTCGAACGAAATGAACCGAATGGCTGCAGGCGCTTGGCGCAAATGATCTAGGCGTCCGACGACGTCTGCGTTCTCGATGCTTGTGCCGAGCCAGACATTGGGTAGGACATCACCAATGACGGTGGCGAATTTGGCCATGCGTTCGGGGCGCTTTGTCAGAATCTGGTAGTTGTGATCCGGTGTGCCACGCATCACCTGCCAGACGTCGCGAATGAATTCATCGCTGACTTGTTCGTGAAACAGGTCGCTCATAGAGTTTACAAAGATCTTGCGGGGTTTGCGCCATCGGTGCGGAATGGAAAGCGCCTCACGGTCCTCACGTACGATGCCGTTCCAAACTGTGCGCTTTCCGGTTCTGCGAGTCACACCAGCATATTTCTGAACGCCCATAGACTCGAGGCGCTTCGCCATCTCCATGGCATAGCAGTTCGTGCAGCCGGCGGTCACGATTGAGCAGCCCGCAACTGGATTCCAAGTAGAATCCGTCCACTCGATTTGAGTTTCAGCCATCTTGTCTCCCGTGCCGTTTTCGAGTCAGCCAGCGCATTAGGCAGTTCCTGTCATCGAGCGTCAGCCGGCTTTCGACCGCGGGCGACGGTGCGAACTGGAACGCTTCTGTCGACGCCAACATCGCCAAGGCTATGCAGCCGAATTGTGGGGTGCGTCGGAAGTTTCACGGTCAATTCGAGCTTCCCGCCAAAGGCCTCGATATAACTTCGCAGTGTTGAGAGATACATATCCGCCTGCTTTTCAATCTTCGAGACAGAGGGCTGTTTGATGTTTAGTGCGGTCGCGACCTCGTCGCAAGCAGCCGGCAATGACGAGAGGTCGACGGCTCACGCGGCTTCCATAAGTACGGCCTTGCGCTTCTTTTTGCCAAAAGCTCGCGGACGAATTTGTCCCACGTTGCCATGGCAGCCCGCTTTTCAGGCATATAATTCCAGCGGTTATAGCTCTTGGAACTGACATCCTGAAGTGTATGGTTTTCCAATCGGTCTCGTATCTCCTTCGACAGACCAGCCTTGCCGGCGAGAGTCTTCCAGGTTCGCCGAAGGTCACGGTTCGTCACGACAGGGATGACGTCGCGATCGCGCTGCCGCCACATAAACGAATAGAGGGTGCCATGGCTGACGGGCTTGGATGGATCGGTCGCTGATGGAAAGAGCCAACCAAATTCATTTGGTTTGATCGATTCGATGAGGTCGGCTGCGATCTTCGTGACGGGGATCGCATGCGGTTTTTCGTTCTTGGTCTTTGACCAGTCGATAATGCGTTCGGCTGAATGATCTCTTCGGCGCGTTGACCCGTCAACATGAGAATTCTGACGGCGCGCGTGTAGGGTGGGTGAACTGGAGCGTCCGGGCACTCCAGCCAGCGATAGAGCCGGAGAAATTCATCCTCGTATAGTCAGCGTGTTCCCACTTTTTTTGGTTCGGTCGGAATGCCCGCAGCTGGATTGTAGACAAGGCGAAATCGACGGGCTGAGGTCGAGCGGCGGTCATGCTCTGATTTCAAGCCCCAGCTGTAGGCGGACCGGATGTAGCTGCGGACGTGATCCCGCCATGGATCGTTTGCCACACTCGTAGATTGGGGGATGATATTGGTGATTTCGTCGGGCTCCTCCTTCCAGGATGGTTTGCCGGCCGCTTTGAGCGACGCGACGTATCAGCAACTGTCCCGGGACGCGTGTCACCGGCGATCTTGATGCTGCGCCCTTTTGGATCATATCGGCGAAGTCGCGCTTAAATAACTCGCGCGCCTGGCTCAGGCTCATCGAGGGGTAAGAGCCGAGCTTTTTCTTGAATCGGTTTTGGTCTCGCCATTGTTGGGCCATCCAGTCTGCAGTTACGCGAGTTGGCATTGGCTTCATTACTAGGACCAGTCGGCCTGTTCCATGACCCTCACCATCGACAAGGCTCTGCTGCTTTCCGGTCTCCTCAACCTGTTTCAGAGCGCGGCGAATTTCTCCATCTGTAAGGCTTGGCACTTGGGGTCTCCCGTAGACTTTCAAGTGGGATCGGCTGACGGGTAGTAGGGGTCTGTGGGTCCAAAACCAGCTTCGATCCCCCTAAAACCGACCCCAATATGCCACGATAGCCGGCTCTACGACAAGTCAGAAGATCGTTATTCTTCAATATGCTAGATCGTGATCGAGCGTGATCTAAACGGAGCGAGTGGGATGGTTGTGCATCACGATCAGTCATTCTGGATCACGACAACGCACGGTAAAGCAGGGTGCCGCAATATGACCGTCGCGCTGGTGAACACCAAGACACTCAACGGAGTTGCTGTGTGGCGCAGACTGGGGCAGGGGATTGGGAGTTGGAGCAAGACCGCTATCGCTTGGCTTGCCGGTGCGCATCTCACTTCCGTACAGATTGCCTTGTCGGCCCGATGATGGAGGGGTCAAATTTCGGGCCGATTAGCAGATTTGTCTCGCGTGGCCCGACACCGCCCTATGCATGCGAATGCGAGGCAACGGGCGATTTGGACACGCAATGTCGTTGCCACCCCGTCACGGTTCGCTTGGGACCTCGAGGAGGTTTAGTGGCTGCGGCTTCGCGCGGCACGCCTCGAAGCTGGCAAAAAGCTGGTGGCTCTCAGGAGATTTGGTCAGCCGGTCATTTGCGTAAAGCATCCGCAACTCGAAGTTTGGATGGCTGTAGCCTGCATCCTGGAATACCGCACGCGAACAAAGCACCGACGCGCCAAAATTATCGAGAAGGCGGATTGCCGACAGGTTCCATGATAGGTTGGCTAATGCTAGCTGCATTGATTGGGCCTCTAGCCAGCCGTCGAGCGAGTCCATATCTGTTGAGGCCGCAGTGAGCAGGTCGAGGGCGAAATTATCGGCTTGCTCCTCCCGAGTTTTTTGCTCGGTTTCATCGAGATTTAGGGAGTTCGGATCCTTCGCCGCTTCAAACTCGCCAGGATCACTGTGCTCAACATGTCCGAGCTCGTGCAAAAGCATGAACGCTACTATGTCGCTTGGTGTGACAGACAACATATGAGGCACGGATATCGAGTATCTTGCTATCCACGCTTCCAGCGCCTTTGGCTGAATGAAAACACAGCCGCAGTTGTTTGGAACCATTATGCTGTAGACCGCCGAAACGCTCTCGGGGCTGATAAGATAGACCTGCACAAACTCGGTCTTACTCTCTGAGGGCGACGTCAATTGCCATGATCCAACAAAGCGATGAGTATCGCGGAAGCCCAGAATGTTGTTCGCCTTAGCTGCGGAGTCTTCAATCAACTGGCGTCCGTAGGTAGTCTCTTGCAGACCGAGACGCTCGGCAGAATTCTCTGAAGCCTTGTCGGCCGTGCAGCCGGCTAGGCTCAATAGGGCAAACAGCAGAATGCGCGAATTCACAGCCGCGTGATCTTCAGAACCATCTCGTCAAGGGCATCGCGAGCCTCCCGCTCGGTGGCAGCGTCCTGGACGGCCTTAACGGCTTGGTTGATTAGGTCGCGTGCCTTGTCGGCCCGGTCGTAGTCGTCGTTCCCCCGATTCGCGGCGAGGCTGCCGCCCGCCGTAAGCACTGCACCAAGCGCTGCGACAAATGCAATTGTGCGCGTCGTTCCCTGTGAAAGCCCGCCCGTATCTGTGGTCCCGGCGCTACCAGCCGCCGGAACTCGCCCATAGTAGCCGGCGATAAGGGTGATGGCGGCGGTGCAAGCAAATGCAAACCATGAACAAAGGTCGCCGGAGACACTGAACCAGCGGCCCCGCTCGTTTATCGCGACCATGCGTTCGCGAGCCTGGTTCCAGCGCTGTTCAATTTCTTCCTTTGGCAATTGGGCCGTGCCTTCGAACGCCTCGCCGAGGTCCATTACCTCAGGCGCGGTGCGCCAATTCTCGTGAGACCACAACGAAAGGGTGATCCAGATCACCAGCCCGACTGCAAGCATAGTACCAAGGTAGCGAGCGAATACCATTGTGGTTCTCCGAGTATATGTCCTCTTTGGTCGCGCTATTCATATAGATTGCTACGCCTGGTCAGATGGTGTCTATGACAGGACAAGGTCAATCTGGATCGGGCAGTGGACATGCGAGTGTCATCGGGGATCTTCTTTCCCTGGCAACAACGTTCTTTTCATCCCGGAAATCCAACTCACACTGTGCCAAACCGCATGGAGTAGCAAACGCCGTCCTGCGAAGCATCTGCCTCTGACAGCAAGAAAATCCCTAGGCTCTATTTCAGTTGCTCAGCACCAGCAGCGACGCGGGGCAATGGTCGGAAAGCCGCTTTGCGTCGGCCGCAATCGCGTGCGGCCACGCCACCTGTCGACCGCTGTTCGGCACCACCATAGCGCTGGCTTTGGTGCCGAAAAGGAAAAACTCGATCGGCAGCAAATTGAAATCATCGGCATCAGCCAGCGTGGCCGGGTTAGGGTTTCGGAACTCCCCCCAGCACACGGAAGCCTCTTTGTATGGGGAACGGAACATTGGAATATCCGGCCGTGTATCGGTGTCGTGGCCCGTCTTATCGGGAATGTAGCCGGAGAGCGCCTTCCAGACCTCGTCTTGGAACGTGCCCGACCCAGCGTCCAAGCGACGATTAAAGTCACCGACTACCATCCATGCCTCGCCTGCCGCTTCACGCAGCGTGATCCACGCGCGCAAAGGATAGAGTTGGCGGCCGAGCGTGTCGCAGGCCCAACTCGAAGGGGGATCAACCGGTGGGCTCAGCCAAAGACTCTGCTTAATTTGGTCGTCAAAACATCCCGATTTGAGGTGGACCACAAGTACGCGCAGCTTGGCCTCCCCGAATCCAAGCGTAACTTCCAATCCCCAACGGATGTCGCGTTCGACACCCCCGTCAAGTGACTTAACGTTGAGATCGGGATCATCGGCTGTGTCAAGAATCGAGAACGGCGAGCCCGCCCGCAAGGCAACCGCGGTATACTGAGCGCGCGTTGGCCCAGTCGGCTTGTGCGGCGTGTCACCAGGGCCTGAGCAAACAGGTTTGATGGGCAGCCCTTCAGCTTTGGCGTACTGGCCGCTAATGCAGTGCCTCCAGCCTTCCACGACCGGAAATACCTCGTCGATGGCCGCAGGGCTTGTCACTTCCTGTAGGAAGTACACGTCGGCAGCGACCAAGTCCCGCCAGCGTCGCAGATCTTTGAAATCGACGTCCTCGCGATGGAAGTCTCCGGGAAAGACGGTGATCGGATCGCCATTGTACGTGAGCGTCTGCACGTTCCAGTTGGCCAGTGTCGCGCCGGCCGCGTTGGAGATCGAGACAATGTTTGTGTTTGTCAAGAGATACAGACCAAGTCCAAAGCGCGCAAGCATGCCACCCTCCGATGATTGCGCCTTCCACTAGACTACCTCCGGGCACAGGACAGAGGTAAGAAATCCACTCGGTGCAAGATATTTTATGTTGCTTCGGCAATCCAAAATCCGACTCGCATGCTCATTCGACTTGCGCATCATTGCCAGCCTCATCGATGATCCAACTACCCACCCGCAGGGCGTTGGCAACAACAGTCACCATCGGATTGAGACCGAGACCGGTCGGCATGAAGCTCGAGTCTACGACGTACAGGTTCGGGACATCGTGGACCCGGCAATGTCGGTCAACCACGGACTTTCTTGGGTCGTCACCCATGCGGCACGTGCCCATCTGATGATCGCCAATAAGGCCGACATCTGCATCGCTGGACTTCGGAACGGTTTTCACTGGCAACGACGTATAGGTCTCCCAGACTTTCTCTAGGAGCGGCCGCGTCAGACCGAACATACGCCGTTCTGCCGGTCCGAAATCGCGGGTGATCCTCGCGACCGGAAAACCGTATTCATCGACATATTCCGGATCCAGATCTACCCGATTGGCAGGCATCGGCAGGTCGTCGCCGGTGATCCGGACCTCCATTGTACGGTTGTAGTCCTCCATGCTCTCCAGCAGTGGCCGCCCGATCAATTTTCCCTTCTCGACCTTGGAAACGGCATTCTCCATAGGATTCTTTTTGGCTGTGCTTACAACGTTGCCCGCCTTCCACCAACGTTCACCCGCCCCGGTCTGTTCTTTCACGAAGTACAGATCGAAACTTGTCGTGTTGCCGGTGTGACCCAGTTCGCCGTGTAGCATACCTTGAAAGTATGGCCCCGGCAGAACGTAGGTGCTGCCTAAACCGAACAGATGGAACATCACGTTGCGCCCGACCTGATCGTGCCGGTTGCCGAGCCCGCCCTGCGGACCAGACATCAGCATCAGTCGTGCCGATTGGACCGCCCCGCATGAGACGACGACCGAACCAGCCTGCAACACTTCAACGCGCGGGTCGTCTGGGTCACGAACATTAAGGTAACGAACGCCCGTCGCCCGACCGACTCCCTCGTCGTACACAATCTCGAATGCTCGTGCGTTTGTAATGACCTCGACATTCGGGAGGTCCCGAAGCTCCTGGAGCGTGCTCGCAAGTGCGCCGGACTTAGGCCCGTTTAGACCCCAGCAAAGGTACTCGCCACAGAAACCGCACATGTTGCACGGATCGCGAGCTCGGCTTGACCAAAGTTCCTCGACTGGCCGATTCCAGAATTCCGGTCGCTTTTTCTCGTCCCACAACCGAAGCGTTTCGGCAATCGCGGCCCGAGTGCTGTAGGGCCCACTACCTGGAGCGACCATTCCGCTTGGAAGCGGCGCAGCAGTCCAACCCTGCTTATCCATGCCGCGCTCCACTGCGGCACCCACCGGCGTGATCGGGTAGGGCGGGCTGGGGAAGGCGAAGTTTGGTTCCCATTCACTCTCAGGCTGGAAATGGGCATAGTGCTTGAGGGCCTCATACCAGGTACTCTTCAAAACGCTGCGCGTGATCTCGTTTCGGCTGCCGCAGACGGAAAGGAGAGCCTCGGCAATATTGTAGTAGGGCTCCATCTCCGCATAGCCGATCGGCCAGTCAACAACCGAGTATCCTTCCTGCGCGTTGAGTTGATCCAATTGGCCGGTAGCGCCGAAGTGGGTCCCTAGCCGAAAATCAATGGGCAGCGCCCGGAACGACCATGCACCCCAGATAACTGACCCACCGCCCAACATCGAGGCTGTCCAACCAGTCCCAATTGGCGCGGACTTCGCATCGGCTTCCGAGCGCCGGTGGGTATTGTAGTCGCCACGTGGCCGGCGCTTCAGCTCCGGTCGCGCGAGCCGAAATCGGTGCTCGTCGTGCATGATCGGATTGTATTGAAGACCCTGATCGTGAAGAGGTTTGCTCCAATCTGCCCCGAGTTCGAGCACGACGACTCGGAACCCTGCTTTGCCCAGCTGCCAAGCAATTGTGCCGCCACCGCCGCTGCTACCAATCACGACGAAGTCTACTTTTGCCATGGCACCCCCCGTCAGCCGTACGCGAGATCGCGTTTCGTGATCGGCGGCGAACCGACTGGCGGGTGGACAGCCGCGACAATCCCTTCCCCTTCAGGAACGGGCATATTGGCGACTTCTTGGTAGCGCTTCATGAAATCCTCGACATCCTTTCGGGCATCCTGAGGTCCATAGGCGTTGCCAACTCGGCGGTGCTCCCCGAGTTCAATCAGAAGAGCGATCTGTTCGGGGGGATCTACCGGATTGCGCATGCTGAGCATCGCGCGCAGGCAGTCCTTGGCGAACTGCCATACGAAGGCCGAGGACTTGGGAGCGCCAACTGGCCAAAAGGCTGACTGGTCTTTGGAGAGGTCGTCTACAAACCCCTCCCAACTAAAGCTTGGTGCGGCTTGAGCGTCCGCCAGGGCCTGCAGGAGGACAGGAAAATAGTCGTGGTAAAGGGTCTCCCGAACAACCGGCTTTCCATCAACGAGCGGCAAATTGCCACTTTCAACGATACCGAACCGAGGCTTAGACGAGAGCCCGCGAACTGCTCGCCACCGCTGCATATCGCCGATGGGGCAGAACGTCAAAGGATCCGCGGCTGCTTTGTTGAAGCGCTCCAGAAGGTGGATTTCAGCGGGCGCGCTTGCAAAAAGGCCCTCTATGAAGGCAATAATTCCGAGCTCCCTTGGAGCGATCGGTTTTCCATCTCGCCAGGGATACTTGCCGGGCGGAGTGTATGCCTTCTGATCAATCCAGGATTGGAGTGGAAATAGAACGGCGGCCATTCGCTCGAGAAAATCGACAACGGCAGGCTCAAGATTCAACTTGGGCGATGGCATCTGTCTCCCCACGGCTTCCGCGTTGCAGAACTGCTGGGCAAACCAAGGCGCAGCGGCTCAATTTTTTATTGTGAATTATTATCAGCAAGCGTGCAACATGCAATTGCGATGAGGACCGCAAAGTAAACGGTGCGGTGGTGGACTGTCATCTAGTTATCCTTCTTACACGATGATTCGTCGGCCGGTGACACTGAGCGGGATCCCTGTCACGCGCGGCACGGAATCAATGTGGACTGGTCGCTCTGTTGAGCTAATTGACGCCTCATGTCCGGAGGCGAACGTCCGGCATAGCGTCGCGGAAATGCATGGAAATGGAGCAATGCTTCCTTTTCAGTCTGGTAGATGTCGAAGCCTCCGAGTTGAGGATCTCAGAAGTCCTGAGTGAGCTTCTGCAACGCCTCAAGTGTCTTCGGGTTACCAGAGACCGAAGCATCCCCGTTGGTTAGCGCGTCGCCAAATCGCTCTATCGCAGCAATTGCGGCCATTAGCAGTCGCAGTTTCTTACGAACTATGGGAGGGAGCTCGCTGCAGCCGCCCACTCCACCCGCAGCGGTATCCAATCCGGAAATCCAGAACTCGACAATCGGACGCCACCCTTCCACCGTCTTTATCTGCGTTCTAGTTGCTTCGTCTCGGTCTTCGGCAAATTCAAAGATGCTGAGGTAGTCGAGCGCCTCAAAAACACGCTTCTGATAGTGAGCAACATCGCCCAGCCTTGCTGGATGAGGAACTCCTTGGGAAGCAGATGTGATGGCAGCAGTTCGTCTCCGAATATCTCTTCAGGTGACCGAAAAGCACTCTCTGAGATAGGTTTTGTCGACGTAATCACCCCAATTTGACAAATAAATCCGCATTTTTGCGCATAGGTTTCAAGGTTGTTCTAGATTTGTTGAATAGCCTCGATTGGAAACATATTAAGGTAGACGAGATCACCGCAAGGCAGTGGCGACGCCGGGTCTGCAGAATAATAGCGACACTCAGTGTGGATCTCCTTGCATGCCACCGTCAGGACATACGGAGGTGCGCAAAGCACTCTCCTGGCTCGATCTTCAGCCGCCATCGAGTCGACTAGCTCCCGCAGCTTCCCGCGCCTGCCCTCAAGCAGCAGAACCAGCTGATTGCGTATATTGCTCAGGGTGACCATAGCGCGAGCCACTGAATTTGATTTCGCGCTTGAAAGGGCCGATTTGAGGTGCCCGCGGGCTTCCTTGATGTCCTTCTCCTGCTGAACTTTGGCAAGTTTCAACGCCTCGAGCGCAGCCTCCCGTGACTGAGAGTCCCCGGCCGTGGTTGCACTCAACAGCTGCACCAAGCTGTCCAGATGATCTGTTTCAACCTCAACGAATGTGTCGAACCAATCAGAGAAGCGAGCGACGTTCTTGTTAACTACAAAGCGTTCGACGACGATTTCCTTTTCCTGTGCCAGCAGGACGTCAATGGCCGCTATTATTTTGAGCAACTCTTGGCCGACTTGTTGACTGTCAATCGCATAAGCCGCGCGCTCTTGGATGCGCGTCGTGGCTATGAGCGCTTCACTCTTGCGCTGCAACTCCTCTGCGAAGCGCAACTTCAGTCTTTCGATTTCCGCATTGGTTTGATCGCGGGATTGGCCCCACGCACCGAAGGTCACCACATCAGGAAGGGCATCCCCCAACTGCGCAAGATCAGCTCGAGCAGCAGTCGACCAGCACAGGTTGCCGACGAGCGCGATCGTGGCCGAAATCCGAACCCATCCGGTCGTCACTGGCACTTGAGACCCAACTGCTTGCTGCTGAGCGGATTTGCAACGCGGGCTTCGAGTAGCTGCGGGAACACAGGCGCGTCAAACAATCCTCTCTTTGCGCGCACGGTGAGATGGACCGACTCTTGCGCGCTGTAAGATTGAGCGTTGTCGGCGACACAGTAGTCGCTGAGCTGAGCGACTCCGTAAACCCAGCTTTGGTCGCCAATCGGACCGCTGGCAGAGGCCTCGACGCATTTGATCATCTGCGAGAACTTGTCGATCACCTCGCACGCTACCGGCGTCTGAGGTTGCAGGTACGGATAGCAGCGGATCCGTTGATTCAGAATGCCGTGCTCAGCAACCAATTGCATTCTCTCGCCGCAAGCACGAACTGGAACTCGGCAAGGCCTATCACACTGAAACGGCGCGCCTTCGGGATGTCTCCGGCATGGAGGTGGCAAATGATAGAGTCGCTGCGGCGGAAAAGTCTCTTCAGAGCTGGTGAGGGCCATCATGGCGCAGCCGGGAACAAGCGTGGAAGGATTGCTGATCAAGGCACAGGCGATCAGCACCTTTGAAAGGGCGTCTGCGCGCAAATTCCGCTTTTCCCTTCAAGCCGAGCATTGGGTTTCGCAGTTGGCGGCATCGGTTCTCCAGTTGGCTCCACACGGGCGATCATCATTATGAGCGACGGCAGCGACAAGATGACCTTCCACGACCTGGAGCCGCTTATCAGTGATGCGGATAATATGTTGGATGTTCTCGTGAACACGCTGGATAAGACCGGCCTTACGTCGAACGACGTGGTGCTTACTGACCGGGATCGGGAGTTGATTTCCTTCATGGTCAACGTCGCAGTTGATATGACACAGAAGGTGAGGAAGGCTTATTACGCCATCGAAGGAAAGGGGCCGGGCGATAAAATTGCTGACACGTTTGTCGAATTTCTCGAAGGACCGTCCTCTGGGCGGCACTGAAAAACCGGTGCCACGACGGAACCGGTAAACAAGCCCGCTGCCTCGTGGTGGCGGGCTATTTACCTTGCAGGTCGCTAGTCAGAACTCTAACGCGGCCGGCTTCGTCCAACTGCCCCGCATCGTACTTTTCAGATGCCATTTCACGGACGGCATCCAAGCCGAAGTCTTCGATCGCTTCGGTCGATGTCACGACGAGGACGCGCTCTGTGCCATCAAAGGCTTCAAGCACCAACTCGAAACGCTCAGTGGTTCCCTCTTCGCCAGTAAAAACCAGACCCATATGCCTTCTCCCTTCCGGTTAAGGTCTCGCCGCTGAAAACAGCCGAAGAACAGCGACCGCTGCCGACCCTTTTCAACCTTTTGAGTGTTCGATCTGGGGCCTATGTGAAATTCTCGCTACCGAACAGGTCGGAAGGCATCACCCTGCTTAGGCGGGTAATTCGGGACCGATACGCAAGTTTGCGACCCCATAAAAAGAGCGTCTGAAAACAGATGGGAAACAGGGAAAAGTCCAGTATTATAGAGCAAACTTTGGCTTTTTACGCAATGGTCGGTTCCATCAGCATGAGCTTGAAGCAGCATTCCTAGGAGAATTGGCGGGGCCAAGTTAAATCGCATCTTATCTCCCCCGGTTGACATAGGATGCTGAGCACGAGCTAAGTTATCGGCGATTTAATGACGGCCTGTTCGTCCATCTCGGCTTCGGGCTCACCGGCTGACGCCCTTCGCTTCCCGGCCCCGACCATCTGCACATTGTTAAAGCCCTGCAGCCAGGCATCGGCGTATTCGCGCCAGAAATCAGGGACCTGGCGTTCCTTGCCGTCCTTGCAGGCTTGAGAGCCATACATCCGCGCGTAAGTGATGCGTTCCTGGTCCTTTTTTGGCACGGCCATTCAAAACACCCTGTTCAATAGATTTGCACCCCAAGCCGGTCATTCTTCCTCCATCGCAACGCCGCACGATATTGAGTGTCATCCGCCGGTATGTGAAGGATAAAACGTTCAGGGATAACGATGCTGGGGTCCACACGTAACTCGCATCCGTGAGCATGCTGGTTTCTGACGGAGCATCTGATGGTCGCATTCTCTGTGATAATGGTTCCATCCTTTAGAACAGCCGCTCGCGCATGAGAGCGACGCTCATTTTGCGGACCTTTCGGAGTGCTCATCTCATTCCTCCCGAAAATCCTGCAAAGAGGCATCCCGCAGATCCTCCTCGCCGCGCAAGTGCTTCACAAGGCCGATCAGGCCCGGCTTGACCCATCGCTTCGCCGGCCGCTTCATGCCCTTGGACGCCAGGCCTGCGTGCTCTTGGACGCGCTTCCAGAGACGCTCGCGCAATTCCCGGTTCAAGGTGACGAAGGCGCTGCCGACATAGCCCTGTGCCGCGTTCGGCCATCAGGGCCCGTGACAAGGCTACCATTAAAACCGTCGAACGGCTCACTCGCGAATGAAGCATCGGCACCACTCAAACGAATGGTAATTTTGTGCCGGAATGCGTTTAGGGTCCATTCTCGGAGACCTACGCATTCCGTTGCGTGGGAGACACAGTAGCTCCCCTTTTTAAAGGCGTCGAGATTGCCACCAGCACCGAAAACTCAGTTCCTTAGAGCTAAAGATCGAGCGATCTGCCAGCGGGTTGTCGACCAGATAGCCGCCGACGCCAAATCGTACAGCACCTCGATAGACAGCCAGATTCTCGCCTCGACCACGCTGTCTCTCTTTAAATCCGGGGTCGTCAATGAAGTGAATTTGCTGGCACATGTTCGCGCGCGCCGCCATGACTTCACGAAGCAGGCCGGCACCGCTTCGTAGGTCGCTTCTTGACGCCCTCAGGAACTGCACACAACATGAACGCGACATGGGGGGAATGCAGATGGGCGTAATTGAAGACGTTCGAAAAGCGTTGGCCGACATGCCTTTATGGCGGCAACTCGGGAAGACCGGACCTTAGGTTCATCGCCCGCCCTGTGCTTTGCCGTAGGCGCTCGGGCTGGTGTCGGGCGTATAGATCAGTCCAACGCGCTTGCCGCCGCACTTGGCGCATTTCAGCTTCGATGAGATCGTCCGCCATCGCTGGCGCGTCCGGACCGAACTAGTCCCGCAGCTTCACGATGTCGAGCACTTGGCGAGGATGGCATGGCGCCGTTTGGCAGTGCGCCGCACTTGCGGTCGCCGCATCATGACAATCGCCATCCTTTTTTCGGCCGGTCGGGCGATTGCACAGGGCAGCCGGATCGAGCTTGCTCAAGCCGACGTCAGCACAAAAGCCCGTGGCCCTTTCGGCTGTTTGCTCGGCGCCTCATCCTTTCGGCCTCCGAACAAGCATCGGCGGCTTAAAAAATTTGGTTACAGCGGTGATCGATGTGTGATTCAAGCACAAGCGCGTCTTTCGCTGCATCGGCGGTGGAAATTGGTCGAGGCATCAGCGTCCGCGAGGCTGGATGGACGGTGCCGCGAATAGCCACTGGAGGCGTCAGGGGGAGTTCGAGTTGCTGTTCAAGAAAGCCATCGGCGAGAATGAGTCGTGTAGGATCGCAGGTCGAATGCGCTACAGCCGATCAGGCCATCTCAGGGTGGGCAGGTTCTTAGAACTTGATAAGAAGCAGGTGAGCCGCCATATTCCGACCCGGCTGCCAATTTCAAGTGGCCCATTCCATGGATGAGGCCGGTCCGGCCGAATGGACGTCCATTTTTTTGATTTGCTGGGTGTGCGCCAGGGTCGGGGAGGAAATCTCCCGATTTGTCAGGCGCTCCTATTTTCTTGGAGATGTCTATGAAGGATTCGCGCATTCCCGAGCCAGTCTTGACGGCTATGTCGCAGGGGACCCACATCATCCGCGCTTATCGTGAACACCTTGGGTATTCGATCGAGGACCTCGCGGTGGCGTGCGGGCTTGCCGCTCAGGAAATCCAAAACATCGAGCGGGGTCTAAAGTACAACAAGGGCTATCGGAATCGGATAGCGAGATCGCTGTCCATACCTGTGGGAATTCTTGAGGCAGAGTCGGACATATCGGACGCCGCCTGATCAGTCGGATAATCTGCAATGGGTGGAAGACCGCTCTTGTGATGTGACGTTTGCGGCTGATAGTCGTCGCTTGATTCCGTTGGACGCGAATGCCTTCTGGCGCAGTACCGCCAAGAGAATTCTCGTCCACTGTCCGAGTCAGGAACTGCACACGGGCTCGCCGAGCAGGAAGTTGGAACGCTTCGTCATGCTGTCTTAGGCGATATAGCCGCCCGGAGTGCTGCGACACGTGCACGATAGCATTGGCTCGCGAGGATGGATTGCTAACGGCGAACCCATGCTGGTCGGCAAGGCGATACTGGCTGGAGCATCAACTCGGCCGACGAGAGTGGCCCCCCATCCTAGGCAGGATCGGCCGACATGGCCGGCATCGCGAGCCGCTCTGAAAAGAGCACAGCGGGCATCCAGACGCTGCCGGGTTGACTATGGGTGTCGGAACCGCAAAAAGGGGCCGCTCTTCATGAGTGGCGTGCGCCGGCAGTCTAACCCCAAGCCCCCCGCCAGGCTGCCGGCGCGCTTCTAGCCGCCTTGATGCACGGCGATAAGCTTTTGACGGCCTGAAGCGACGTTGTGGTCGCCGTTGCGGTGCTTTTCCACGCGCCTCGTCAGGCGCCGGGATTGC
>NZ_JAMYQL010000044.1:0-41284 GCF_040320865.1 Mesorhizobium sp. M0598
AGGGCCGCGTCGCCCAGATCAAGCAGCAGATCGAGGAGACCACCTCGGACTACGACAAGGAGAAGCTGCAGGAACGTCTCGCCAAGCTGGCGGGCGGCGTTGCGGTCATCCGCGTCGGCGGTGCGACCGAAGTGGAAGTCAAGGAAAAGAAGGACCGCGTCGATGACGCCCTCAACGCGACCCGTGCGGCCGTCGAAGAAGGCATCGTTCCCGGCGGCGGCGTCGCACTGCTGCGCGCTTCGCTGAGCATCAAGGCAACCGGCGCCAACTCCGACCAGACCGCCGGCATCAGCATCGTGCGTCGCGCGCTGCAGGCTCCGGCCCGTCAGATCGCGGCCAACGCCGGTGCGGAAGCATCGATCGTTGCCGGCAAGATCCTTGAGAACAAGGGGGCGACCTTCGGCTACAACGCCCAGACCGGCGAATATGGCGACATGATCGCCATGGGTATCGTCGATCCGGTCAAGGTTGTGCGCACGGCTCTGCAGGACGCGGCCTCGGTCGCCGGCCTGCTGGTCACCACCGAAGCCATGATTGCGGAGGCTCCGAAGAAGGAGTCGGCTGGCGGCGGCATGCCTGGCGGCATGGGCGGCGGCGGCATGGGCGGCATGGGTGGCATGGATTTCTAATCCAGCCAATCTCGCAAGCTTACGGAAAGGGCGGCAGCGATGCCGCCCTTTTTGTTTGCCGAGCATGATCGACAGCTTGGAGGTGCAAGTCCTCTACCCAGCTGATGGCGGCGAAGCGCAACGGCGTCGTCGTGAGACGGGTCTGGCCGTGTCCTGTCGTTCAACCGCTGGTCGAAACTCACGATGATCGTGCTGCCTTCCGCCGTGCCGTGGATCTTTACAGGGCTGCGAGAAGGCCTTGCCAACGGCTGGCAGACCCTGGTTGCGGTAGAACTCATCGCATCGTTCGAAGGGCTCCGATTACCTGATGGCCTATGGTCGTCAGCTCTTTCAATTTGGACTCGTTCTTTCGGCCATGATCGTGGTCGGCCTGACCGAATTGGTGATCCACGGCCTGCTCACGCTTGCCGAAACTATCTGCAACGCTGGCGTCCGGAGACCCCACGATCAGCCTGATCACGATTGCAGGTCGGGATAGGCTGTCGCACGGCTCTTCCATCGCACCGCCGGCCTTCCGCTTCATCGGCCGACATCTGCGGCCGCTTGCGGTGTCGATGGCGCTGCTCGCGATTTGGGAGTTGCTCGCCCATGCCGGCGCTGCTGACCCACGTTTTCTACCGCGGCTGGGAGAGGTGGCGGCCCGCGGCATGGCAGAGTTCAGCCGAGGTAGCCTCGGCTCCAATCTTCTGGCGAGCCTGGAACGTGACCTGATCGGTTTCGTGTGTGGCAGTGTGGCGGAATCGCGCTTGGTCCGGCGATCGGATTTTCCCGCCTTATCGAACGCCTGAGAGGCTCGTGGTCGCGGTTGTGTTACCGCTATTACGTGACCTGATCACGTTGACGATGCCAGCACCTTCATTGGCCACTTTCTGGACCATGTACGTCACATCAGGCTCCCCCGCCCGATCGACACGAGCCGGCTCTGTAACCACGCCGCCGTCATATAGCGGTTCCACGACGGCACTGGCGGCAGTCGTCTTCTCAGCGGCTACTGGTGGACGTTTCAGCAGCCAACGAATCCGATGGTGGCAAGGACAGGCAGACCAAGCACCGCGTAGAAGCCGTACTCCGCTGGAGTTCGCCTCGGAAGTGGAGCGACAAGGGCCTGATTTGTCTTGCCATGCCGACATTGTCAGCACGCTTTTCGAAGCCTCTGAATTCCTTAGTGTCCATCCCAGCTCGACCTCCGACCATCCCCATTTCCGGCTGCCCGCGGCAGGGCAGCCCTTGGCCTCTAGCTGCGCTCGAGCGGATCAGCGTGCCGTCCGCCTCCTCTGATCAAAATGTCTGCACCCATTTGGCAATGGCCGCTTCGCGCAAAAGTTTTCCCCCGTGAGCCGACTTTCCGAATTGGCTTAACTTCCAAATCTGTGGCTTTGCCTGCATTGCGGAGCGCGGAGTTCCGACCACTCGCCCAAGGGTATGCCATGGCGTTTCGTCTCTTTGTTCCGATCCTTGCCGGTGCAACGCTGCGCGAGCGGCTGCTCGCCTGCATCGGGGCCATGATCGGCATCGCATTGACTGGCGTGATCAGTGCGCTGGCGAACGGGTCTGGCCCACATGTCGCACTGCTGGTTGCTCCAATGGGAGCATCGGCCGTGCTGCTCTTTGCCGTGCCTTCAAGCCCGCTGGCGCAACCTTGGTCGATTATCGGTGGCAATACGATTTCGGCGCTGGTCGGGGTGATCGTGGCGCATTTCGTGCATGAACCCGTCCTTGCTACCGGCATTGCGGTGGCGCTGGCGATCGCCGCCATGTCGTTCACGCGCTGCCTGCATCCGCCGGGTGGCGCCGCCGCCTTAACTGCGGTGTTCGGCGGACCGGCCGTCTTCAGCTCGGGCTTGCTGTTTCCCTTCGTTCCGGTAGCGCTGAACTCGATGTGCTGGTCGCACTCGGCTACGGCATACATAAACTGTCGCGGCGCAACTATCCGCATGTGGCGGCTCCCGCCCTTAAAAGCGCGCATGGAACCATCGATCCGCCGGCGCGGGAGCGGGTCGGCTTCCAGCCCGAGGATATCGATGCCGCGCTCGGCACGCTGGAGGAAACCTTCGATATCGACCGCAACGATCTTGAGCGGCTGCTACGGCAGGTCGAGTTGCAGGCGATGGTGCGCTCCCACCGGACCCTGCTGTGCGAGGACATCATGTCGCGCGATGTGATTTCGGTCGATGAACATGCGCCTGCCGACCAGGCGCGTCATTTGCTGCTCGATCACAACATCCGGACGCTGCCGGTGACCGACGCCGAGGGCGGGCTGGTCGGTGTAGTTGGCCTGCGCGAGCTGACGAAGGCGACCGACGCGGTGAGGGCTGTGATGGCGAAGGCTGGTACCGCCTCTCCCGATACGCCGGCCATGAGCCTGCTGCCGGTGCTCACCGACGGCCGCAGCCATGCCGTGGTCATCGTCGATGCCGAGCGACGCATTATTGGGCTGATCACCCAGACCGACCTGCTGGCAGCGGCAGTGCGCGTGCACATGGCGGACACAACGCTGGCAGCGGCATAAAATAGGGATCCGGACTTGCTCAATCCGGGAACCCGATGGGGCGCCAATAGGATAGCAGTATGACGGCCGCCCGACGCTCTCCGGCATCTCCTTCGAGGCGAGCAATGCATCGCCGTCTAGGCAAGGCGAATGCTCCGGACTTCCCAGCCTTTCTTGCCTTGCCCGCCTTCGACAAACACCTTCTGTCCCGCCACCAGCACGCTGAGCCCTGAGCGCGTCAGGGCGCTGGCATGAACGAAGACGTCCTTCTCACCGTTGTCAGGAGCAATGAAGCCGAAGCCCTTTTCGGGTTTGTACCACTTGACCGTGCCCCCGCTCTCCAGCTGCGCACCGGTTTCAACGAAGGTCCCTCCAGCGACGCGCGTATGTGACGGAGTTTTCGAGCGGTGATCGCCGATCTCCAGCACCTGCGCGACTTGATGACCTTTTGGACTTTTTTCGACCGTGATCTTGAGAGGCGTCCCCGCGGCAACATCCCGGCTTCCGGCCGCGTCTAACACTCGCACGTGCAGATAGGCCTCCGTGCCATCCGACAGTTTGACGAAGCCAAAACCCTTGCTGACTGTGAACCACAATACCTCCGCATCGACAGGATCTGCCGTCACGGGCGGCGGGCGCTGAAAATAGCTTGGCTCGGAAGTCCGTTCCGAAAAGGAAACGGGGTCATCGTCATAGCGATGCCGGCGTGGCTCGCGATGGTCTCGATATTTGCCCATGATCATCTCGACTGGCATGGATGGCGCACTGCGCTACCGTCAAGATAATCTCAATCCGGCGACGCGTTTATATCAAAAAGGCCGTGAAGGCCGCAGCTGTGCCCGGCCTATCGGCCGAACCCTTTGAAACTAGATTCATTTCCCCTGAAACAATAGTGCCGGCGAGTCGATTTACTGACTCGCATAGGTTGTGTTGGAGTGCGAGTGCGATGATGCTGGCGCGGGCGCACTGGAAGGGCTTTATCAGGCATTGCGGAAAGCCTGCTCCGGGTTTCTTCAAAAGGAACCGAACGGAGAGTCGACGACCATTTGCGCCGGCTCCAGGAGCGCAGGCCTGACCGTGCATGATCATCATCTCCAGCGTCACGCCCAGCGTCGACGCCAAGCCGTGGAGAACCATGCCGCGCTGTCGCCGACGAGAACAACGTCGGAATGTCGATCGACGAGCTTTGAATCGGCGCACTCAATGGGCCTCCTTCCCCAAGCACGGATGTCGCGTTGGCACTTTTTGTGCAGCTGCGAAGAGCTAAAATCGCCACGACAGGTGGTGTTGACGCGCCGACAATTATCAGACAAAAACGGAATTCAATCGGTTCAGCCGCTACGCGGCAGGGGCTCTGCTCAACAACGTCGGGGACCATGGACGATCGCGCAAAAGGGATTAGGAAAGGCGGAGCTGGAGGCAAGGCCAACGACGTCAATGCGGACTTGATCGCCGTTGTGGTCGCCATGGACAGCAGCGCCCCCTGCGTTCTGACCATCCCGCAGGCAAACGCCCTGCCCTCGGGCCCGTTCGAGCTTGCTCACCGTTCGCTGCAGTCGGGCCTCAGGGGATGGGTGGAACAACAGACCGGCCAGCCGCTCGGCTATATCGAACAGCTCTACACCTTCGCCGATCGCGACAGGGTTGGAGCTGACGACCGCGTGGTCTCTATCAGCTATCTGGCGCTCACTCACCAAGACGAAGCTGGCGACCCGGCCGGGCGACACTGGGGAAGCTGGTACGACTATTTCCCGTGGGAGGATCACCGCTCCGGCACACCGGCGGTCGTGTTGGACGAATTGCGGCCGCGCCTGATGGAATGGGCGGATGGCACTGACGACGGTACGACACGCCTCGACCGACGACGGCGGGCGGCGATCGCCTTCGGCTTTGACGACCGCCATTGGAACGAGGAACTCGCGCTTCAACGTTATGAGCTGCTCTACGAAGCCGCGCTGGTGGAGGAAGCAATACGCGCCGGACATTCCGCTGCGCCCACCTCGGTGTCGGGCAGATCGATGATCGCCGATCATCGTCGCATCCTGGCGACCGGCATTGCGCGACTGCGCTCCAAGATCAAATACCGGCCGGTCGTATTCGAACTGATGCCGCCGGTCTTCACGCTTTTGCAGCTGCAGCGCACCGTGGAGGCGCTTGCCGGCAGGCTCGTACGTAAGCCGAACTTTCGCCGGCTAATCGAGCAGCAGGAGCTGGTCGAGGAAACCGGTGAGACAACCGCGGAAACCGGCGGCCGGCCGGCGCAACTTTATCGCTTCCGTCACGCCGTTCTCGACGAGAGGGTGATAGCCGGAACAAAATTGCCGCTGTCGCGGGCTTGACCCGCCTTGCGCCAGCAGCCCTGACGATGTCGCGGACGGCTTGGCCCTTGTGAGAACCGGGATTGTCGAGAATGACGATGTCGCCCGGCTTCAGTGTTTTGTTGAGTTCGGTTTCGACATAGACGCGAAAGGCCTGCGTATTGATGGGTCCGTCAATGATCCAAGGCGCCTCCACCCGATCCTGCCGCAGCGCAGTGATGAAGGTCATCGTCTTCCAATGGCCATATGGTGCGTGGGCCATCAGCCGCTTGCCGCGCACACCCCAGCCGCGCAACGGCGCCATGTTGGTCTTGACCCATGTTTCATCCAGGAAGACCAGCCGCGTAGGGTCAATGCGGGTCTGTGTCGATCGCCGAGACTCCGGCGCGGCGCTGCCCTCATGGACAAAGGTCGGAAACGTGACGCACTGGCCGAATGGCTCGCCCGGGACCTGCCGCAGCGCTTCGAGTCGAGAGTCCTGCCGGTGGACGAACTGGTTGCCTTGGCCTGGGGCGACCTGACGGGCCTCGCGAAGCGGCGTGGCCGCGGTCTGTCATCGATGGACGGGCTGATCGCAGCCACCGCGATCTCCTGACCCATCACATGGCGGGGATCTTCATGCGCTGACGGCGAAACACCCAGATATCCCGCACCTACCACGATCAATATGGAAACGCCTCGGTGGCAGCCACGAGGTCGATGTCATTGAAGATGAGATGAAATAGGCGGATCAGCTCTGCTTTTCGTATCCTTGACGCGCGCTTCATGACAGGCCTCGGCCAAGGGCGTCGAGTTTAGCTTCCGGTTGGATGTTTGCCCTCACCTGGGGCTATGCTTACGGCCATCCCGATCGAGAAAAGCATCGAACGCGGCAGCGACAGCACGAATCACAAAGCGATGCTCCCGCCGTACGCGGACAAAACCGTTTTCGAAGTCCACTATCCCGTCCTCGGCCAGCATCACCAAGCGTTCAGCTGAATCGAGAAGACGGATCGGATCAGATCCGTGGGCGGTACAGATTGCCTGCACATCGGCCTCGAGATCGCACATTAGTCGCTCGATAATTGCGGCTCGCACGCGGTCGTCGTCGGTGAGGCGATAGCCCTTTGACGTCGCCAGACGGCCAGCTGCGATGTGCTGGATGTAGGAATCCCGTGTAACTTCGTTTTGGACGTACCCCTCGCCGACGCGGCCGATAGCCGACGCGCCGAAACCGATCAGGGTTCTGCAGGTGTTGGCCGAGTAGCCCAGCGAGTTACGCCGCAGGCGACCCGTTTTCTGTGCCAGCGCGAGCTCGTCGTCCGGCAAGGCGAAATGGTCGAGCCCGATCTCGCGGTAGCCGGCGGCGCGCAGCGTCGCGGCCACGGCCGCATACTGTTCGGCGCGGGCAGCGCTGCCCGGAAGAACTGCCTCCTCGATGAGGCGCTGATTCTTTATAAGCGACGGGATGTGCGCATAGCCGAACACCGCAAGCCGGTCGGGGCGCATTGCGACCGCCACCCTCGCGGTCTCCACGCAGGACTGCACCGTTTGATGCGGGAGACCGAAGATGAGGTCGAAGTTGATGCGGCTTACTCCATGCCGGCGCAGCATTTCCACGGCAACCGACGTCTGCGCCTCACTCTGAACCCGGTTGATCGCTTTTTGAACAATGGGATCGAAGCTCTGCACGCCGAGACTCACACGGTTCACGCCGGCCGCTCCTAAGGCCTCGGCCATCTCGGCCGTGAACGTGCGCGGATCAATCTCGACGGCGACCGTAGCTGTTTTCGTGAGAGCGAAGCGGCGTCGCAGGAACTCCATCAGAGCCAGGAACTCGGCTGGTCCTATGAGAGACGGCGTTCCGCCGCCGAAATGCATGTCGCTCACGGGCAGCCTCTGCGGCGCTCGCTCCGAGACCAAACGGATCTCGTCACGCAGCGCCGCCAGATAGTTGAGGATCGGCGCATCATGGCGGGTGATGGTGGTGGGGAAGCCACAATACCAGCAAGCTGATCGGCAGAACGGAACGTGAAAATAGAGCGACACCGGATCGTCAGCCGGCAGGTTCCTGAGCCATTCCTCATAAGCCTCGGCGCCGACCGCCCCAGAGAACTCCGACACAGTCGGATAGATAGTGTACCAAGGCAGGCCGGCCTCGCGATATTTTGTGGTCTGCAACAGTTACCGTCCCATGCTGATAACCACCAACCTTACCGCTGCGCTCGCCTGTGTCTTTGCGCTATGTCAGTCCGTTCGCTTTGGGCTCGAAACTTGTATTTCGCAGCAATAGCGGCCGTTCAGTCTTGGCTGGACAGCGATGGTCTGAGCACTCGGGCAGCAACTGGCCATGGCTGTTCCCGCCGAGATCCTCACGCGCACCGTTAAGTTCCACCATCCCTTCCCTTCAGCTTGCGCCTGGTCGAGGAGATTCTGCTGAGCGCGACTGCCGCATCCGACGAGATAACACGGCGTTGGGACCAGACTTAGCTCGCCAGCTAGCGCAGCCCCATGGTGATCTCTGGCATCTCGATGAGCTCGTTTTGTGAATTGCTGGCAAGAAGCATTAGCTGTGGCGCGCCGTCTATCAGGACGAGAGCTTGCTCGACGCGACCGTTAGGTCCGCCGCAATGCCAAGGCCGGCGCGCGCCTAGTGACTCCGTGCTGGAGGCAAGGCTGCGCGTTCAGCGCGTGATTATCGACCATCGCGCTCGCTAAAATGACGGCGTCGTACCGAGCGGTGCCGCCGCATGATGTCTCAAACGTCGGGGCTCACAGCAAACAAAGCTGTCGCCATTGAACGAAACTGTCGCGAAGCGAACAGACGAACCGTAGGCGAAACGTTTGCCGTTCGTGCTTGGGTTGATCCGCAAGGCAAAAAGGAAGGAAGAGCGAACCAAGGTCCGCCGGCACACTTGAGCTTCAAGCCGCAGCGCGTCGTCAGGATGGCACGCCATTTGCAGTAGCCTTTTTGACGGCCCGCCCACAACTAGCGGAGATGACGGTGGTGATTTGGACAGAATTGTTGAATGGCGTCGTCTCCGCGATAATTATATTTGTAATAACAATTGCATATTTGTAGCAATACTACCCAATCATATTCTCAATTTCATGAACATCTGGCGTGACGAGCGCATCAAAACTGCTCAAATTCGACTCAATGCCGCATCGTTATCGACTGTTTCCTTAGCAAAAATTCATTCACTGACGTCCATTCCTTTTACTCTTTGAACGGAGATCAACAATGAACATTAGGAGCCTCCTCCTCGGCTCAACTGCGGCACTGATTGCCGTTTCCGACGCTCGCGCCGTGACCGCCGTTGCCGAGCCTGACCCGACTGAGTACGTTAAAATCTGCGACGCTTACGGCTCGGGCTACGTCTACATTTCAGGCACTGAGACCTGCCTGCGCATCGGCGGCTATGTCCGTTACGACGTCGGCTTGGGCCATATGGTTGATCACGCAAGAACCTCGGATGTGAGGACTGGTGAGGATCAGGGCACATGGCAAAACAACACGCGCTTCACATTGAAAACTTGGACCGGCCAGGAGACCGAACTCGGCACGTTGAAGACCTACACCGAAACCCGCATGAACTTCGGTAACCGCGACGCTTCGGTTTCGGACAGTTCTCGTTCCTATGCCTTCAACGGAGACAGCACCTTGACTTTCGCCTGGATTCAGCTTGGTGGCCTCCGAGTTGGTAAGGACTGGTCGGCCTTCGACATGTTTATTGGCGGCGCGGGTGACGTACTCAACCAGACGCCGGTTCCGTACGGCGCTTTCGATACCAATGTGGTTCAGTACTACTTCGACGCCGGGAACGGCTTTTCGGCCGTGGTTTCGCTCGAAGAAGGCTCGGGCGTGGTCGGCACAATCGACAGCTACGCTCCGCAGGTAGTCGGCGGCTTGAAATACACACATGGCTGGGGCGCGATCACCGGCGTTGCCGCTTACGATAGCAACTACGAATCGGTGGCCGCCAAGGTCCGTGTCGACATCAATGTCACCAACGAACTGTTGCTGTTCGGAATGTTCGGCTACGGTTCCAGGGGCAAGCTCAACGACGACTCCACGAACGCGATCGACGCTCATGGTCGCGGCTTCTATAAGATTTGGGGCGGGAACTGGGCTTTCTGGGCTGGCGCCGCTTACGAGCTCAACGAGACAACTTCGTTCAAGCTTCAGCTCTCCGGTGATCAGCTCAAGAACCATGGTGTCGCTGCAAACGTTGCCTATGCGTTTCTTCCAGATTTCACAGTTACGGCGGAACTCGACTATGGCCGATACGGTAACTTCGCCGTCGGCAAGGTGGACGCTTCCAACGTGAATTGGACCAACGCCAACAAGAAGAGCAGTGTCGGCGGAATCCTGCGTTTCGAACGCTCATTCTAACGGATGAAAGGGCGCTGAGGCAGGCATCGCATGTACTTGTCGTCGGCGGATCGGACTCCAGTGGGGGTGCCGGAATTGCGCGCGATATCGAGACGCTCTCCTCCATGGGCGTGCGCAGCTGCCTTGCCGTCACTGCGGTGACGGTGCAAACACACGACAGCGTCACGGACATCCTTCATCTGCAACCCGGTCTGGTGGCCGATCAGATGCGTGCAGCGATCTCGCGGGCGTCGTGGCGTAGTGAGCGCGGGCGCGGCCGTGATGATCGTGGCGGGAGGGAGAGGTAAGGAGCGAGAATTCGCGTTTACGGGTACCCACGATGCACAACGGGCGAGTTTTTCAAAGAGGCGCGTCCTCCTTCGAAGCGCTTCGGAGGGCCAGGCTCTAGGCTCGCCCCGAGCCCTTGGTAGCCTGCGGGGGAGCTGGGTCTCGGCCCATCCGGGTAACGATCCTTCGCGCGGCTATGGAAACGATCGCATTTGCCGATTATCGCATAAAAAACTTGTTATCGCACGACTAAAAAAACTTGCAACTCCACAGCATCATTGACTTGTCGCCTATCAGCACTATATACTTGTAATCGCACAACTCTAAAAACTTGCAAAGGCACGGCCATGGCCAAGCCCCATGAAAAACTCGCTGTATCACTGGCCGTCCTCAAAGAGCTGCAGGAGGGTGGGCGGCGCATATTCAAATCAGATGAGCTGACCCGCGTCCACCGGGAGCGGCTGCTGCAGAACGGGTTCCTGCGCGATGTTATCAAAGGCTGGCTCATGTCGACCGGCCCGCAGGCACGGCAGCAAGACACCACCCCTTGGTACGCGAGCTTCTGGGAGTTCTGCTCCCTTTACTGCAATGACCGGTTCGGCAAGGACTGGTTCCTCTCACCGGAGCAGTCGCTGCTTCTGCACGCGGAAGCGCCCACTATTCCGCCTCAGGTGGTGGTGAATACCCCCAAAGGCACGAATAACAAAATCGACCTGCTGTTCGGCACTTCGCTCTATGACCTCAAGGTCAAGGAGATGCCGGCCGAACTGACAGAGAAAAACGGCCAGCGCGTGTTCACTGTCGAGGCCGCCCTTACCCGGGTGCCGGAAGCGTTCTTCCAGCGCGCCCCTATCGAGATGCAGATCGCCATGGCGTCGGTGCGCGACGTATCAACCGTTCTGGCCCTGCTGCTTGATGGCGGCCATTCCGCCGTGGCGGGACGGCTTGCGGGGGCCTTCCGTCGCGTAGGACGCGACTCCTTTGCCGATGAAATCGTGGCCGCCTTCAAAGCCGCCGGCTATGACGTGCGCGAATCCGATCCGTTCGCGGGACAAATTGGTGTGACAACTATTGCGGCGGGCGTACCGCCGTTGGTCGCCCGCCTGCGCGCGATCTGGCAATCGCAGCGCGAAGCCATCATCGAGATATTCCCGAAGGCACCCGGACTGCCGTCCGACAAAGACGCCTATATGAAGTTCGTCGAGGATATCTACGAAAGCGACGCCTACCATTCGCTGTCGATAGAAGGGTACAGCGTCACCCCGGAACTCATCGACCGGGTGCGCGAGGGGAGCTGGAATCCGGAGATTGATGAAGAGGACCGCAAGAACCGGGATGCGCTTGCCGCGCGTGGCTACTACCTCGCATTCCAAAAGGTCAAAGACTCTGTTGCCGCGATCATCAACGGCAAGCCAGCCGGCGCGTTGACGCGGGACACTCACCGGGAGTGGTACCGGGAGCTGTTCGCGCCGTCAGTGACCGCCGGCATCCTCAAAGCCAGCGCGCTTGCGGGATATCGCAATCACCCTGTGTACCTGCGCGGCTCGCAGCACGTGCCGCCGCGTACCGAAGCGGTGGCCGATGGTATGAATGAGCTGTTCGACCTGCTGGAGGCGGAGAAGGAGGCCTCCGTGCGTGCCGTGCTGGGGCATTGGCTTGTGGGCTATGTGCACCCCTATCCGGACGGCAACGGACGGATGGCGCGGTTCCTCATGAACGCGATGCTGGCTTCAGGCGGTTACCCCTGGACAGTCGTCAGAGTCGATGACCGGAAGGCCTACCTCGCAGGGCTGGAGGAGGCGAGCGGCAATATGAATGTGAAATCATTCGCCGCCTTTCTCGCCGAACGGGTGAAGTGGTCTATGGAGAAGGCGGCGTGAGGTCGGTGGTGTGCTATGTTTAACTTGCTTGTCTCGGGCCACGGCGAGTGGTGGGAAACGCCGCCGTTCACGTCAACCATTGACCGGTTCAAGGAATATAGCGGCGCCGAGGCCGAGGCTATCGACCTCGCGCGCCCTGAAACATTGCGCCGGCTGGAGGAAATCCCGGCGCTGTTGATGTACGAAGTCGGGGCGGGAGGCCCGCACGCGCGCGTGGTCCGGCACGGCCGCATACGCAATATCGTTCGGCGCGGACTCGAACTGGCCTTCACCTTCGAGCCCGATCCGGAACATGCCTTTCTCGACCGGTCAGCGGTGTTGAGAATTGCGGACCGGCTGGGCATTCAACAGTTCGAACAGCACCGTACGCACTGGGCGATCAAGGATGGTGACATTCCGGCCGAGCTGATTGCCACCGGCACCGCTGAACGGGCGCAGCGCACCGTTGCTGTGGTTGCGGCAGAATATGTAGAAGCGCGCCGCGAGGGACGAAGGAGAGAAGCTGCCGAACTGGCCGAAGAACTGGAGGATTTTCCTCCCTCGCTGGAGAAAGCACTGTCGCTAGTGCCGGCGCGTATCCTTCAGCAGCCGACACCCGAATTATACCCGATCCTTGGGATAGAGCCCCGCACGCCCGAAGGCCGCAACGCCGTCGTGGCCGTCGTCGCAAGGGATCACAATGGGCAGGACTTGCCTGCCGACTGGTCTTATTCGCTGGCGTGGTTCCTGGACCTTTACGGCAGCGCGACGGAAGCGGGGCGCCTTGACGGCGCGCTGGCCGAATGCGCAACGCATATGATCGCGCTCGGCACTGGCGAGGGAGAAGCTGCCGCCCCGGTTGAAGATATCGGCTACGCACTCTGGCGCTGTTCGCGAAGCCCGAAACTTATCGGCGATCTGCGCCGGGAAATTGCGGTCCTGACTGATCGCCTCGTGCGCCGCCAGGAGGGTGGGGGCTACTGGAATGAAACTAGAGAAGGGGTTCCCCGGCCCGGCCTGCGCGCCACGGCCCTTGCGACAGTCGCCCTTCAGCGGCTTGGCGATGACCGCTACCACGACGCAATTCGGAAAGCCGTGTCATGGCTGATCACACAAGTTATTCCTGACACAGGCGCGCTTCCGCGCGACGCGGGCGACGACGATCCCGAGGTCATCGCCACGACACTCGCGATGGAGGCTATTCGCCGGTCTGATTTTGTCGATGACGTGCCCCACGTGCTGGCGGCTGGAGATGCCTGGCTGGTCTCCGGTCAGACCGTGCTGGGAGGCTGGCAGGCAGAGCCGTGGGCAGAGGATTTTGTCGCGGCCTTGGTGCTTGAATATCTCGCGCGCCAAAACGAGATGCTGCCGCAGGTCGATGGCTTTCTCCTGATGGCGCGCGACTTCTTCCGCAAGGCAGAAGAGCTGCAGCTGGAAGGCGGCGCCAATAATCGGCGGCTTGCTGCCATAGCGACCGTGCATGCTGTGGAAATGTTCCTCTATGGGCTGTTTGAGCGGCGGGAAGATTTGGCGCTGTCAGCCTTCCGCGAAAACGGCACTGAGACGCTCGGCCCCCGGGAAGCGCTCGGCGCTCTGCAGGCTGCGTTGCAACGGATCGGGGTGCTGCACGCGCCGCAACGGCTGTCCCACCGCGACAATCTGAGTGCGTTGGTCGGGCGGCGTGACGGGATCATCCATCGCGCTCACGAAATTAGCGAAGCGGAACTCAGAGACGGGATGAAGCATGCCCGGCGCTTTATCGAAAAGTATGCCCGGTCGCTGCTCGACTTGAACCTGTTGCAGTGAATGTACGTGATTGAGGGGGATGATGAAAAGAAGCGATATTCCAAAGGATGTTATGGCGGCTATTCCGCAAGGCCGCGGAAGAATATGGGGGCAGCGATGCCCCGGCGACATGGCCCCGGATGTGCTGATGACCGGACGTTACCAGTTCGGCAGCAACGAGCGCCGATGGCGACGACATTCTCGGCGATGCCGACGAATATCTGATGCGCCATTTCGCGACTGAGAGCGGAGAGAGCAAAGGCCAGTTCTACACCCCCGCCGAAGTCAGCCGCATCATGGCGCAGATCATCGGCATTCGGTCCGCCAAGACCAGCGGCGACACCACCGTCTGCGACCCGACCTGCGGATCGGGATCGCTGCTGCTGAAAGTGGCCGACGAGGCCGGGACCAATGTCACGCTCTACGGGCAGGAGAAGGATCGGCCACCAGCGGTCTCGCGCGCATGAACATGATCCTGCACAACGCACCCACCGCGATGATCATGCAGGGCAACACCCTCACCGATCCCAAATTCCGCGACGGCGATGCGCTCAAGACCTTTGATTACGTCGTCGCCAATCCGCCCTTCAGCGACAAGCGCTGGAGCACCGGGCTTGACCCGCTTCATGATGAGCTGATCGCTTGAAGTCGTTTCGGCGTACCGCCCGCCAAGCAGGGCGATTACGCCTACCTGCTACACATCGTCCGGTCGCTGAAGAGCGCCGGTAAGGGCGCCTGCATTCTGCCGCACGGCGTTCTCTTCCGCGGCAACGCCGAAGCCGAACTCCGGCGCAACCTTGTGCGCAAGGGATACATCATCCACACCTACAAATTCAGCGAGGCGGTGGAGCACGAAGTCGTTCTCGACCTCGTTTTTTATGAAGCACGCGATATCGACCAGCGCCTGGGTTCAGAGGAAAAATTGATCAGTGGTTCGATGCCAAAACCAAGGCCCTGAATGACTGGCAAAGGGATGAGCTAAAAAAGAAATGGGGCACGATGTAAAACGTGCTTAGCTCGCGATCCCGCATGGATCGTGTCGTCAGCGGCACGTCTTCGATTTCAGCGTGAAGCCCCGCCTGTCAAGCGAACGCGGCAACGCAATTCTCGTGGCCTCCAGCATCTACGAAGCCTGCAAGCACTTCGAGCTTTTTCAAAAGACCCCGTTCCGCAACAAGTGCGCCCTGATCACATCGTACAATCCGAATGCGCAGGACATCACAAAGGAAGAGACGGGCGCCAACACCGATATCGACCGGCAGGTCATTTACAACACCTACACCGAGTTGCTGAAGGGCGTTGAGGCCATGGGCGGTTTGTCCAAAACCGAGGTGTACGAGGAGGCGGCCAAGGCTCTTTTCACCAAGGAGCCGGCGAACATGAAGCTGCTGGTGGTCGTCGACAAGCTGCTCACAGCTTTTGATGCGCCACCCTGCACCTATGTCTACATAGACACGTCTATGCAGGACCACGGCCTGTTCCAAGCGATTTGCCGGACCAATCGGCTTGACGGCGAGGACAAGGATTTCGGTTATATCGTCGCCTACAAGGGCCTGTTCAAGAAAGGTTGAGAATGCGATCGCGGTCTATACGTCGGAACTTGATCATTCCGACGACGGGCCGGCTCCGGATGTGCTGCTCAAGGACCGTCTGAAAAAGGAAAAGAACGTCTCGATCAAGCCCTGGAACGCATTGTCCTGCTTTGCGAGCGTGTGGAGCCGCCGAAAGGAGAACTGGAATACATCCACTTCTTCTGCGGCAACACCGAAATCGCGTCAGACCTTAAAGAGCGCGAACCTCAGCGCGCGGCCCTGTACAAGGCAACCGCAGGGCTGCTGCGGGCGTATGCTAATATCGCGGATGAAATGGATGCCGCAGGCTACAACAACGCCCACGTTGCCCGCATCAAGAAACAGGTCGAGCATTACCTGAATGCGCGGGACACTGTGCGTCTGGCCAGCAACGAAAGCCTCGATCTGAAGGCCTACGAGGCTGATATGCGGCACTTGATCGACACATATTTCAAAGCCGATGAGCCCCGCAAAATCTCACCATTCGACGGCATGAGCCTCCTTGAGCTCAGCTCGTTTGGGAGGACGTGCTGGACGATAGGGTCACCCTTCCCCGCAAAATCAAGCAGTCCAGCGAGCGTAAAATCCAGGATCAAGCTGACCGCACATGGAATCTTCTCACTACGCTTTACTACACGGGAACAGGCCGTATCCCTTGGCGCCGGAAGAAGATCGGATTGAAAGGGAACCTTCTTTGTCATCTTTGCATCACGGTCAGTCTGCTCGAGATTGACCGCTGCAAACCGGGAGCACGAGCGGGCTGGGCAAACGTTGCAACAGATCCTTCAAGGAAATTCATAGACTCTTAGCAACTTCGGTTCGCTGTGAATGGTAGGCTTATTGCAACGTCTGAGGTCAGTGGGGTCCAAACCGTGGCGCCGCTTATTCTCCGACCCGCCGAACTGCGTGCAATTTCGGCTAAAGGCAATGGCAAGAAGAGCGCCCATCTTGTTTGTTCGACACAGCCATATCGGCTCAAAACAGTATCTTCACGGCCACCGACATTGTCCGGTCGGTGGACAATCAACCATATAATTTGGTTCGAAAGCCGCAACATCTGTGGAGAACGCGAAATGACAAATTCAGTAGGAGTGCCCAGGCTTTCCAAGTGGCTTGGTCCTGACCAATGCTGACACTGGTCAGTCGCCTACGGACGGCAGCGCATTTAGATCGCCTTCGAATCCTAGGTCTTTGCGCGCACGCGGACCTAACTGTCCGCCAGCTAGCGGAGATTCTGGGTCTGCGTCGTGATCACGTTGTACGACACGTCCGGCTGCTGGCCAGAGCCGACTTTCTTTACTGCACCGAACAACGCCCGTGGTGCTCGTACCATCTCAAAGCGGCAGGTAAGGACGGCGGGCTGGTTCAGTTGTTGGTTGATCTCCTGCCCCACGGCGATGGCTATCACAAACGAGACCTTCAACGGCTCGAAGCGACACAAGACGCGCCGTCGAAGGGGATCGCATGCTTGACCGTGAAATAGATCCAATTGGAGCGCGAAACCACCATGGACAACTCCGCCGACGGCGCCATCGCGCCGCCCGACACTTGCGGACGGTCTCGCTTGGCGGCCTCTGGCCCACGCGCTTCTGGACCGAGGTTATGACCTGGTCACCGGGGGCACTGACAATCACATGCTGATCCTTGATCTTCGCGATCGACCACTATCAGGCAAGGCCTATGCCGAGCGGTTAGCGAAGGCAGGCATCATTACGAACTTTAATATGGTGCCGGGGGACCCGCGCCATCCTGAGGTCACAAGCGGAATTCGCCTGCGGGCGCCAGCAGTGACGTCAATGGGCTTGCGCGATGTGGAAACCGTGCAAATTGCTGGCTTCATGGACTCCGTCCTCCGGCGCGCCAGAAGACGAAGATCTCCATGCCTGCGTGCGAAGAGACGTTGCCGATTTGTGCGCTGCGTTCGAGGTCCCGGGCCTCACCGACAGGTAAGGTGGGCTAAGCAAAATGCCCCATACAACTCCAACACCCGAAACGAGGCATTTCATGGCTAGGCAGTTCGTGTTCTCTTCCGAATCGGTTGGCGCGGGACACCCGGATAAGTTGGCCGACAACATCTCGGATGCCATCCTCGATGCCATCCTCCGCACCGATCCCAAGGCGCGCGTCGCCTGTGAAGCGTTGGTAAAATCAGGGATAGTCGTTCTGGCTGGCGAGATTACCAGCGATGCGCGGGTGGATTATAGCCAAGTTGCGCGCGATACGATTCTCGATATTGGATACGACGATGAGGCCGTCGGCTTTGACGGCCGGCGTTGCTCCGTCGTTCATGCACTCACCGAGCAATCGCCCGACATTAGCCAGGGCGTTGACGAGGGACGAGGGCAGGACCTCCAGCAGGGAGCGGGAGATCAGGGCCTCATGTTCGGCTACGCATGCCGCGAAACCGATACCTTGATGCCTTTGCCGATCCAGCTCGCTCATCGCTTGACGAAACGACAGGCAGATGTCCGGAAAGCACGACAGCTTGGCTGGTTGCGTCCTGACATGAAATCCCAAGTCTCAGTGCGCTATGAGGGGTTGCGCCCGGTCGCCCTGGATACCATCGTCGTATCGACCCAACATGACGAGCAGGTCTCGCAAGAGACGGTCCGCGAGGGCGTCATTGAGGAAATCATAAAGCCTGTCCTGCCGACCCACCTGGAGACGGAAGGCATCAGAATTCTGGTCAACCCGACGGGGAGGTTCGTAGTCGGCGGGCCGCGCGGCGACTGCGGTCTCACTGGACGCAAGATCATCGTCGATTCGTATGGTGGGATGGGTCGTCACGGCGGCGGCGCTTTTTCGGGCAAGGACCCGTCCAAGGTTGACCGCTCAGCTGCCTATGCGGCCCGGTATGTCGCAAAGAATATCGTCGCTAGCGGACTTGCGGACGTCTGCGAGGTGCAGCTTGCTTACGCAATCGGCGTGGCCAGTCCGGTTTCTG
Source organism: Mesorhizobium sp. M0598 (assembly GCF_040320865.1). Classification (NCBI taxonomy): domain Bacteria; kingdom Pseudomonadati; phylum Pseudomonadota; class Alphaproteobacteria; order Hyphomicrobiales; family Phyllobacteriaceae; genus Mesorhizobium; species Mesorhizobium sp. M0598. Next base: position 18,237 of record NZ_JAMYQL010000044.1, read on the forward strand.
TCATGGTCAACACGTTCGGGACAGCGAGGGTTGAGGAAAGAAGGATCGAGCGCCTCATTCTTGAGTTGTTTGATCTCAGACCGAAGGGCATTATCAAGATGCTTGATCTCTTACGCCCTATATACCGCAAGACCGCGACCTATGGCCATTTCGGCCGTGAAGAGCCTGACTTCACCTGGGAGAAGACAGACAGGGCCGACGAATTGCGTCGCGAGGCAGGACTTGCCGCCCCGTGAGGGGCTGGCGCCGAACGGATTGGCAAGCGGAAAGCCCATTCCCACTGGCCAGACCCGCCCGCGGCCGGCATGCCAGAAAGCCGGTGGGTTTTTTGGCGGAGACATGAATTATGCCGGACTATGACGTGCTTTGTATCGGAAATGCCATCGTCGACATCATCGCCCAGTGCGACGAGGCGTTCCTGGAGACGAACGGCATCATCAAGGGCGCAATGAATTTGATCGACACGAGGCGCGCCGAACTGCTCTACAGCCGCATGGGCCCGGCCATTGAAGCCTCGGGCGGCAGCGCCGGCAACACGGCGGCGGGCGTCGCCTCCTTCGGCGGCCGCGCCGCTTTCTTCGGCAAGGTCTCCAACGACGCGCTCGGCGAAATCTACGCGCATGACATCCATGCCCAGGGCGTCGCCTTCGACACCAGGCCGCTTAACGGCGAACCGCCGACAGCGCGCTCGATGATCTTCGTCACGCCCGACGGCGAGCGCTCGATGAACACCTATCTCGGCGCCTGCGTCGAGCTCGGCCCGGAGGACGTCGAGGCCGACAAGGCGTCGGGCGCGGCCGTCACCTATTTCGAGGGCTATCTGTGGGACCCGCCGCGCGCCAAGGAAGCGATCCGGCAGACGGCGAAGCTCGCCCATGCCGCCGGGCGCGAAGTGTCGATGACATTGTCGGACTCGTTCTGCGTCGACCGCTACCGCGACGAGTTCCTCGATCTCATGCGCTCCGGCACCGTCGACATCGTCTTTGCCAACAGCCACGAGATCAAGTCGCTCTACCAGACCGGGTCATTCGACGAAGCGCTGGCGCGGATCCGCAAGGACTGCAAGATCGCCGCCGTCACCCGCTCGGAAAAGGGCTCGGTGATCGTGCGCGGCGACGAGACCGTGACCATCAATGCGACCAGGATCCGCGAGCTGGTCGACACCACCGGCGCCGGCGACCTCTACGCCGCCGGCTTCCTCTACGGCTACACGCAAGGCCGCAGCCTGAAGCAGTGCGGCGATCTCGGCTCGCTAGCGGCCGGGCTGGTCATCCAGCAGATCGGCCCAAGGCCAAGGCAGAATCTGCGCCGAGAGGCCGAGCAGGCGGTATTGCTGTAGGTGGGGAGCCAAGAACCAGCTGCCCACCCTTCTTAATCCAGCCCGAGCCTTTTCTTCAGTTCCGCATTCTCCTTGCGGAGACGATCGGCAAGCAGGCTCTTTAGCCGCTTGTTTTCTTCCTCGAGCGCGACGAGATCCTTCAGCCCGTCACTGTCCGCCGCCGGCGCCGCCGCCTTCTTCCAAAGATAATATGTCTGTTCCGAGATGCCGGCTTGCTTCACCGCACTCTTGAGAGTAGCGCCGCCGCCGATCGAGGTCTCGATCTGCGCCAGCTTCTGGGCACGATCCTTCGCGGAGTAGCTCTTTCGGCCTGTTCGCGCTGACGGCGGTGCTTCAGTGGCCGCGGATATCGGCTTGGCGCCGTTCTTGCGGGCAGGCGAGCTCGCCTCAGCTTCTGGCTTCCTCGACCGCCGCGCTCTCGCCTTCGGTTTTGGCGTTTCCGTTTTGTCTGCCGGTTCGCTAACTACTGCTGACTCGGTTTCCAGAGGATTGGCCATGAAATGCTCCACTCGCGGTTCGTGCAAAGGTTCAGCATCAAGGACCACTACAGTAGAGTCAACAAGCTGACGATTTAACGGCTCGACTTCCTTTGTTGTCTCGGCCATCGCCGCGGCGATGTCGAAATTGCCCCAGATGGAACGTGCGGATTTTTGATAATTGCGCTTTTGTTTGACTTCCACGGTGAATGGTCGCGTCTGCCGCCTCATAGTTCCTTCCTGAATAGGAGAATGAAGTCGCCGCTCGAATTTTTGGCGCTTCCTGCTTAGCGCGGAGCATTATCGTATAGCCGCTCAACGGGCAAGTGATGCCGGTCTTCGATGGCTGACCCATCTGGGGGATTTGAGCGGCTTCGCGCGTCCTGCGCATGCCTGTAAGGCCGCCAAGTTTTCTGGGTTAGCAGGCGCGCACTGTGGCAGCTTGGCTTGTACGGCGAGGCCATGGTTGAGTGAGGCGAAACAAATCCAGCCCCGCGGTCAATCCCGAGGGCTTCCCACAATGGCGAAGAGAACATCTTCACTCGTTCCTTTTGAGCACAAGACCTTCCGTTCGCTATGGTCGGCTGCACTCATTTCGAACCTTGGCACCCTAGTGGAAGGTGCGGCGGCAGCTTGGCTGATGACGAGCATCGCAGCAGTAATTTTTGATCGCCCATTCGTGCTGTGTACCAGCCCTGTGTCTTGCCGCAAGTGGTCACGAAAGGCTGCCGGAGCCTCGAAGACGCCCTAAAAACACATGCTGCGATTTTTGAACACGCTTGACGTGTTAGATTAATTCATCCACAATGCGTGTGTTGAACACGCGAGGTGAGTTATGAACATGAAAGAGCTTAGGGTTCGACTGGGCATGACTCAAAAAGATTTGGCAGAGCAGATGGCAACGACGCAACAGACTGTGGCCCGTTGGGAAACAGGCAAAACGCAGTTGAACGTCGAGCAGATCAAGGACCTTTGTCTCACGTTGAAATGCACGGTCGAGGAGCTGCTGGGCTGGAAGATTGATGTCGAGGAGTGGCGCACGAGCCCGTTTGCAATTGCCGATGCCGAAACGCGATACGGCACGCTCAGAATCAAGACGACTGTTGGCAGCCGCCAATATCCTATCGATGAAAAGGCGCGTGAATCGATTTTACGTCAGTTGAAGGAACTTCATAATCTGCGTAGAAATAACACAAGCAGGCCATGGCTGTATTGCTGGAGCCTTGACAACAAAATACTCTTGATAAATCCGCAATATGTCCGCACCATTGAGCTTATCGGTGACGATGTAGAGGAGATGCCAGAGTATTATCATCCAGAAATCTATCGGGCTTTGGATGACTGGGATAAGGGTGAGGTTTCAGGAAAGCTGAAGAAAGAATGCGATGCCATCATCGCAGAGATGGGTGATCAGGAAGCCGTGCGCATGGCCTCCTATGTTCGCGTCACATATGACGACGGAGAAGATGAGTGGAACTTCTTGGATGAAGAAACCGCTACGACTTTCTTCGGATTGGAAGCTGCGACCTTTGACGTTCCCCAGTGTAGTTTCGCCGAAGTGGAGGAAGAAGGTTACTACCGAGCGCGATACGCCAACCTTGATCGCGTCGCGGTGATGGAGGTTCCAAGCGACCGTTATCACAGATTGACCGCGCCCGAGGAAGCTTAGAACCATCCACGAAGGGCGCATGTTACATCTCGACCTTGCGTGGTGCGTTTTCAGTACGAGATGACGTTAAGCGTAGGTAGTGGCAGGTAAGAGTGCTCGACCAGAAGCTCAACTGCCTCCTCAATATCGCTGCCGATGTGCCGCAGGACACGTCCACGGGAGCGTGGATAGGCGTGAAGTTCCTGCACTCCACGGTCCGCTCTCCCATCGCCGGTGTGTGCCCGACGCCATCTTGTGGACGAGCTTGGCCGCCTGCACCCGGTTGTATTCCGGCTTGCGGTCCGCCTGGGCGGTCCGCCGCGATGGCTATCTCCATGTCAATCGGCGCCGAACTTTGACTGCCCGCTGCTTTTGATGAATTTGGCGAGGTCCCGCGCATAATCACTCTTGGTCTTCTCCTTGAGGCCCTGTGTCGCGAACTTGTGGTCCAGCAGGGCAAACAGGTCCAAGTCCCCTTCCGCCTGTGGCGCTGGCTTGCCCTCACCGCCCTCGGCTTCCCAATTGGGGACCGCTTCTGCGCGCTGCACCCTGGCGATTGTCCGCCCAAGACGCATCACAAGATCGAACGCCAAACCGTGCGCGTGCACGACGATTTGCCGCTCAGGCCTCATTTGGACAGGACTTGAGCTGGCCCGGTGGTTTGAGCCGGGTTACCTTGAGCCGGTGGGCTGCGAACAAGCAGTTCGAGACATTGGCCTCGATCACTTCGCAACACGCCGCTGCGCCTGGCCTCGGTGTGCTCCCCCCGAAATCGTTGTGTCATATCACCGAGGGCATCACGGCCAACAGCTTCCACATGGGCAACAGCCTCCCCATTGAGCCGAATATGGTCGCGAGCAGATCACCAACGAAGCGGTCGGAACCTCGGAGCCGAAGTTCGACGCCGAGGTGGTTCGCATGATGCGCTAAGCAGCACCACGGCGCTTGCCGGTATGTTTGCTGCCGGCAGCCGACGAACTCCTATCCTCCTGGACAAGGGCGCCGTGCGTCATTGCTTTGATTTACCGGCCGCTCAAGGCTTCCACAGTTTTCGCTTTCGAGGCGACCTTTGGAACATGCCAACGGAAATTTAACATAACGACATAAACATTTCTTTATGCGGCATTGACAAAGAAGCGAACTGCTGTAATTGTCTCCCGCGTCGTGGTTCTCCGTACGGCGCTGCCGCAGCGGAGCTAAGAGGGAAGCCGGTGCGATGCCGGCGCTGCCCCCGCAACTGTTAGCGGCGAGCCAACCCCACTCATGTCACTGAGGCGAATAGCCTTGGGAAGACGGGTAGAGGCTATGACCCCGCGAGCCAGGAGACCTGCCACGGCGAATTACGTCCACGGGCGGGGTGTCTCGGTGGCCGCTGCAGCCTGGCGTTCGTGCCGGCCTGCTAGCGCCTTCCTTGTCACCGACGCCCCAACCATCGGGGTCTGGCATGACTGTCTCTCAGCAAATTCCTGTAGCAACGCTCGGCGTGCCCCGCTTCGGTCGTCGGCGAGAACTGAAATTCGCGCTTGAAAGCTACTGGTCCGGAAAATCGTCCGCTGCCGACCTTCTCACGACCGCGAAGGCGCTCCGTGCCGCTAGCTGGGAGGAGCAGCACGATCGCGGCGTGTCGAAAATCCCGTCGAACGACTTCTCGCTCTACGACCATGTGCTCGACACCGCAGCCATGGTCGGCGCCGTTCCATCCCGTTACGGCTGGAATAGCGGCGAGGTTCCACTTGACATCTACTTCGCAATGGCGCGGGGCAACCAGGGTCAGACGGAGGATTGTCGACACGCTGGTCACCAGCAGGCGGCTCATCGGTCTGATGTAACCGCGATGGAAATGACCAAGTGGTTTGACACCAACTATCACTACATTGTGCCGGAACTCAACGATGATCAGACGTTCGCCCTCTCGTCGACGAAACCGGTCGATTACTTCATCGAGGCTAAAGCTCTCGGCGTTCACACACGCCCAGTCATCCTTGGACCGATCACCTTCCTCAAGCTGGCGAAAACGCCTGCCGAAGGATTCGATCCCATCGCGCTCCTGCCGCGGCTGCTGCCCGTCTACGAGCAACTCCTGCAGAGGCTGAAGCTGTCTGGAGCCGACTGGGTGCAGATCGATGAGCCAGCGCTTGTCCTCGATCTGAACCCGAACGAACGAGCTGCGTTCGAATTCGCCTATGGCCAGCTGTCGAAAGCCGCGCCCGAGCTGAAGATCATGCTGGCTACCTATTTCGGGCCGCTGGGAGACAATCTCGAAACCGCGGTTTCTCTGCCCCTGGCCGGGCTGCATATTGATCTCGTGCGCGCTCCCGAGCAGCTGGAAATAGTGGGGCGGCTCGCACCGAAGGATCTGGTGCTCTCGCTTGGCTTGATCGATGGCCGCAACGTCTGGCGTGCGAACCTGCCCGCCATTCTCGACCGCATCAAACCGATCGTCGCCGGCTGGCCCTTGGACCGCGTCGAGATCGCGCCTTCTTGCTCGATGCTGCATGTGCCGATCGACCTCCGCATGGAGACGGAACTCGACGCGGACATCAGGTCGTGGCTCGCCTTCGCGGCCCAGAAGACCGACGAATTGGTGTTGCTTGCCCGGGCCCTGTCCCAAGGCAGGGATGCGGTGGCAGGCGCGTTGAAAGCGTCTGCCGAGGCTGCCGCCACTCGCGTGACATCCACGAAGATCCATGACCCGCTGGTTGAGGGGCGGATCGCCAGCATTGACGACAGCATGAAGCGACGAGAGAGCGCTTTTGCCGAGCGCTCCAGAGTCCAGGCCGGCACGCTCGGGCTGCCGCCGTTCCCGACGACGACCATCGGGTCCTTCCCGCAGACGCCGCAGGTACGCAGGGCGCGGGCCGCTCATGCGAATGGCCAGCTGAGCTATGTCGACTACGAGACCTTCCTGAAGAAGGAGATCGAGGCTGCAATTCGCTGGCAGGAAGAGATCGGGCTGGACGTGCTGGTGCACGGTGAGTTCGAACGAAACGACATGGTACAGCATTTCGGCGAGCAGCTGTCCGGCTTCGCCTTCACCCAGCATGCCTGGGTGCAGAGCTATGGGTCGCGTTACGTGCGCCCCCCCATCATCTTCGGCGACGTATCGAGGCCCAATCCGATGACGCTGCGCTGGTGGCAGTTCGCCCAGTCGCTTACGGAAAACCCTGTGAAGGGAATGCTCACAGGCCCAGTGACCATTCTCAACTGGTCATTTGTTCGCGACGACGTACCCCGCTCCGAAGCATGCCGCCAGATCGCGCTCGCCATCCGCGACGAAGTGACGGATCTCGAATGGTCCGGCGCAAGGATGATCCAGATCGATGAGGCCGCGTTTCGCGAAGGACTGCCACTGCGCCAGTCTGATTGGAACGACTATCTCGACTGGGCTGTCGAATGCTTCCGGATCGCTTCAACGGGTGTAAAGGACGCGACTCAAATCCATACCCACATGTGCTATTCGGAGTTCAACGAGATCATCGACGCGATCGCTGAAATGGATGCGGATGTCATTTCGATTGAGACGTCGCGCTCGAAAATGGAACTGCTGGACGCCTTCACGAGCTCCAAATATCCGAATGAAATCGGGCCCGGAGTCTACGACATTCACTCACCACGGGTCCCGGAAGTCGGCGAGATTTCGGATCTCGTCATGCTTGCCCGCGAGCGACTGTCCGATGACCAACTGTGGGTAAACCCGGACTGTGGCCTCAAAACCCGCAAGTGGGAGGAGGTCCGCCCTGCCCTCATGAACATGGTTGCTGCAGCACGCGCGCTCCGGGAGAAAGTGTAGGCCGGAAGGTTTCCTGGTTGCTCACCATGTGGTGAGTTAGCGGCTGCCGCATGTGGGCCGTGAATGTGCCAAAACGCGATCACATCCTTTGAAATAAGTCACTCGAGCGAGAAAGTGCACTTTCCTTCGGCACGTGTACTAATCGCGCAGGAATAAAGGGAAAGTTTTCTCGCTGTGACGTGTCGAGTTCGAAGGGGATGTGATTGGCGTCGAGACCGCTCCGGCCATGGGTTATCAACATGCCAAGTGCGCTGTTCTCGATCAGTTCGTAAAGGACTTCTCGGCTCGGTTTATCGAAATGCGCGGGTACATACATGATCGGTTCCTTCACTGGCCGCCGGGTTCGCTATTCACCGGTTGACATCCGATGGCAAGCGTTCCAACGCGGCGGCGATCTGGCCCTTCGCTGCTGAGGGCAGAGGCAGGATGGGACGCGGGGGGTCGGCACGGCAAATGTCGAGCAATTCGGCAAGTGCATAGACGATGCGAAGGCTCGAGAACTCCTTGAAGAGGCTCCAGAGCGGCGCAAGCGTGGCATCGATCCGTCGCGCTTCGGCCGCATCGCCCTGTTGCGCCGCCGTGACGATCTTCACGCAGACCTCGGGCAGGATGCCGGCGAGGACGCTGTACCATGTGTCGGCGCCGGCGATCATGGCCTCTGCGGCGTTCCAGTCGCCGCTGTAGCCGATTGAGAACCCTTCCGGCACAGTGCGCCTCTGGTCGGCCAGATGGCTCTTGATCGCATCGCCCTTGTCTGTCGGATTCTTGATAGCGACAATCCCACCCACCTTTGCCAGGCGGCTGACGAGTGCTGGGGTGAAATGAAAATGCGTCGTTCCTGGATTGTCGTAGACGACAATCGGCAGGCCGCTCTCGCACGCCACCGTCGAGAAATGTTCGAACACCTCGTCCTCAGTGAGCGGGGTGTAAGAGGCGGCGGCAAGCAACCCCGCGGCAGCCCCAAGGGCCTTGGCGTCCTGCGCGAACCTCACTGCTTCGTCGGTGCGCAGCGCGCCCACACCCACCACGACCGGCATTTGTCCCCCGGTTTCGTCCAAGGTCTCGGCGAGCGCCCGTCGCCGTTCCTCGCGCGTCAGATACATGTATGTGCCGGTGCTGCCGAGAAGACCGATGGAGTCGACCTGAGCGGCGCAAAGCCTGGCAATCAGCTTGCGCAGAGCAACGGTATCGACACGGCCGTCACGATCGGTCGGCGTGATGGGAAACGCGGAAAGGCCGCTCAGGAATGCCATGGCAAGGCTCCAGGTTTGTGCGTGAGCGCAGGACTGGCCGGACGACAAGTCATCACAAGGCGTCCAGAGCCCGCCGCAGGTCGGCGATTAGGTCATCGGCGTCTTCAAGACCCACCGAGAGACGCATGAGGTCCTCGCCGACTCCATCGGCCAGATGCGCATCCTTGCGGATCGGCTGACGAGCACGGGTCAGGCTTGCCGGATGATAGATGAGACTGTCGGCATCGCCGAGGCTGACAGCCCGGGTGATCAGGTTGAGCCGGTCCATCATCCGCCGCGCGCCCTCGAACCCAGCGTGGAGGCCAAAGGCCAACATGCCCGACCCTTGGGACATCTGCTTTCGCGCCGTCACCTGATCAGGGTGCGAGTCGAGGAAGGGATAACTCACCCATGCCACCGCCGGGTGCGCCTGGAGCGCCTGAGCCACCGCAAGGGCAGTGGCGCTGTGCCGTTCCATGCGCAGCGTGAGCGTCTTCAGACCGCGCAGGATCAGGAAGGCTGACATGGGCGAGAGCGCTGCGCCGGTGATGTAGCGCAAGCCCGTTTCGTGCAGCGTGCGGAGCGTTGGCGCGTCGCCCAGAAGCGCGCCCCCAAGGGCATCGCCATGACCGTTGATGTACTTGGTCAGCGAGTGGAGCACGATGTCGGCCCCATGTTCGAGTGGGCGCTGGAGCGCGGGCGAGGCGAAGGTGCTGTCCACGGCAACCTTCACACCGCGCGCGTGGGCGCGCTCGGCAATGGCAGAGATGTCGAGGATGCGGCTCAGCGGATTGACCGGGGTCTCGAAGAAAACAAGCCGGGTCCGCTCGGTGATCGCGGCATCGAGATTTTGGGGATCGGACAGGTCGACCGCGACGACCTTGATGCCGAAGCGGGGGACCGCCTGTTCGACCATGGCTAGCGTGTTCGCATAAAGCGTCCTGTGGACGATGAGTTCATCGCCTTGGGACAGGAGCGACAGGATCAGCGTCCCGAAAGCCGCCATCCCCGAGGCAACGACCAGACCTGCCTCGGCTCCTTCCAGATTGGCGAGCCGTTGTTCGAGGATCTCCGTCGTCGGATTGTATTCGCGCGCATAGAGCCTTCCGCCAAGCGCGGCGGCGGCCTCGTTCGCTGCCACGCTTTCGAATCCATAGCTCGAGGTCAAGAAGACTGGCGGCTGAACGGCATTGGAAAAGCCGGCGGGATCGTAGCCATGATGGATCGCCCGAGTGGCGAATCCGAGACCGGTGTCGTTGAGCGACCGCGTGAGAGCATCGGTTTCCGATTGATAGGAGCGGGTCATTCGGCCTCTAAGATCTTGCTTGGGTTTCCGAAAGATTGACGGCAAACTGGCCAATGTGAAATATCCAGTTGGCGATGAATGAAATGGTCCAGTCTTCAAGTGCCGGTTCTGCAGGTCGCACGCACGCGATGGGTGCACGCCAGATCTACGAGGCTCTTCGCGAGCAGATCCTCGGAAGTGTCTACGAAACCGGCAGTCAGCTGCCTTCCTCCCGAGGCCTCGCAAATGACCTTGGGGTTTCGCGAACGACGGTGACGGTCGCCTATGAGCAACTGGCCGCGGAAGGTTTCATCGACGTCCGTCAAGGCGCACGACCCCGCGTTGCATCTTCGTTGATCGGTCCTGAGACGAGCCGCACTGTCGCGAAACGAGTCGGCCCGGTTCATCTGTCCGCCTATGGCGAACGACTGCGCGTTACGCCGCCCTGGCCGGATTATCTGCCGACTGGACTGAAGGTCGATTTCCGCTATGGCGACCTGGCGCCGTCAGACTTCCCCGCATTGGTCTGGAAACGTGCGATGAACGAGGCGATGGGGCAGCGCCCGTTGCGTCTTGCCTATGACGATCCTCGCGGCTCGCGCCGGCTGCGTCAGGCGCTCCAGGGCTATCTCTGGCGCGCCCGAACCCTGAGCTGCGACCTCGAGCAGATCATCATCGTCAACGGTTCGCAGCAGGGCCTCGACCTGTGCGCGCGCCTGCTTCTCGATCCCGCCGACCGCTTCGTCATCGAGGACCCGTGCTACAGGATGGCGCGTCAGGTCTTTGCCAGCACAGGCGCCTCGCCCATCCCGGTCACCGTCGACGAGGACGGGATGAAGACGGAGTTGCTGGCGGGGATTGGTGCACGACTGGCCTATGTCACGCCATCGCATCAGTTTCCGCTGGGCGGCGTCATGCCGATCACACGCCGCCACCAGCTTCTGGAATGGGCGCGGAACAACAGCGCCTATGTGATTGAGGACGACTACGACAGCGAATATCGCTACGACATCAATCCGGTCCCTCCGCTGCACAGTCTCGAGGACCACGGGGCTGTCATCTACCTCGGCACGATCTCCAAAACGCTCTCGCCGATGCTGCGTATCGGCTACCTCGTCGTCCCGCCGGAATTGCAGGAGGTCTTCGCAACCGCCAAACAATTCTCGGACCGGCATTCGCCGGTGGCTGAACAGGAGGCTCTGGCTTGTTTGATCGAAAGTGGCGGCTACGAAAGCCATGTGCGGCGCGTGCGCAGGCTGAACGGCGAGCGTCGGGAGACGTTGTTGGGCGCCTTGCGGCACAGCTTCGGCGATCGCATCGCTGTCCAGGGAGCAGAGGCCGGACTGCACGTCGCCGTCTGGTTCGGCGAACTGCCGCGATCGCGGGAAACGACCCTGGTCGAAGCCGCCCGAGGCGCGGGCCTGGGGCTACACCTGATCTCGCCCCTTTACGAGCGGCAGTCGGACGAAGGCCACATCGATCGCGTGGGGCTTGTCATGGGCTATGCCGCCTTGAGCATTCGGCAGATCGAGAAGGGCGTTGAGGTCCTGCGAGCGGTTGTCAAGCAGGTGCAAGACGCGTTGCCGGGCCACGGTGGCTAAAACGGCGGGGACGTGGCGTGCTGGCGAGGAAACCGACCCTTGGGCTGAACTGCGTTTCGTTGCAAAGCCAACTGGACTGGGAAAACGCCATACCATGCTGTTGATCAGGCCAGTTTGGCGGCAGATTTTCGTGCGAGACGAATTTCCGAAAGCGATGCATGACCCGGCAAGGAAAGCTGCTTCACATCCATATCGCGCCCGCTGCCTCCTATGAAATGGAGGATCTGGAGGAGGCGTAGCTTGTTGCCGGCCGAGGTGGGCTCGAGCACCCGCAAGACATAATCGACGATCTCTATCAGGCCTTGTCCACCGCCGAATCATGGAATTATCCAGCGCATGGTGCGGCATGCACCATGGCGACGCCAGAAGATCTGGACGCTCGACAAGCACCTTTCTTGAAACATTTCCCGAACCACCCGCAGCGCAAAGCCTCCCCATGAGAAAAGAGCATCCCATGTCTTTCACGCCATTGATTGCCCCGAGATCAAGGCCCGCTACCGGGATTTTCATCTGATCAGCATTGTGGTGCGGAACCCTGGAATCGACGTGCCGGATGCACAGGCGTTGAACGACACGATTGCGGCGGCGGAACAGGCGGCGCTTCGCGATGACGCCCAAAGGGACGCGCGTCTTGCGGCGTGGGCCGTTGCCTACGAGGCTTTCGGCACAAAGGCCAATCGAACGCCGTGATCGGCCGCCGCGCTTCTCAAGCGGGTGCGGAAAGATGGCTCTCTCCCGCGGATTTCCCCACTGGTTGATGCCTACAATGCCGTCAGCGTGTTGTATGGCGTTCCGATTGGCGGGGAAGATCTCGATCTCTACCAGGGGTCCCGAGACTTTTAATTGCGAAGGGAGCGGAGCCATTCGACACGATCGAGCAAGGTGAAATGGTAACCGAGCATCCCGAACCGGGCGAAGTCATCTGGTGCGATGATTCCGGTGTCACGTGCCGCCGCTGGAACTGGCGGCAGGGGCGGCGCACCATGGGTCACGGTCGATACCCGCGCCATGTGGCTCGTGCTGGAAGCCCTCGGCCCAATGTCAGCTATACAGATGACGGGCACCGGAGAGCATTTGATGGGACTTATCCAAGCGTTGTGCCCGGGTGCGCGAATCGAAACCGCGCGGATCGACGAGTCCACTACATCTCGTCTCCCTTAGGGCATGGCCCACCTTTCGGATAAACACCCCACTCAGCCCTGTCCGGATCTGGCGCTCCTTGCTCGCTCCGCTGGCCTACACAGTTGATTGCGAACGACCCAGAACGGCTCTCGAAAACGAGCGAACGAAATCAGATCACTGCTTGTTCTCCCTTAGCGTTGTTTGGCGTACTTTTATCGCGATGCCTCCAGTGGGGATGGTCCAAATTGCGCAAGCTCGGTCGAGTGATCGCGGAGAAGCTTAATGTCGACTAAATCGAAATTCATGGAGCGGTACGGACAACGGGTGCGAACCCGGGACGTCGTCCCGGTGTCGTCAGGCTCTCCCGTCCGACTGAGCCTCAGTTTTGACGGCGCGAATACTTCCTGAGGCCGCCCGGATTCTCGTTAAGAGACAGCTGCCGCTCAGGACGGCCCACGCGATACTCACGGAGATGGTCGATCACGGCAAGGCGTTCGTGACGGTTCCTTGCGTCGACGACCTATTGGCACTGAAGAATGAACTGTCGTCCGCAGGTGTGATCGCGAAGGTTCATGCGCCGCGGCCGATAAGTGTTCGCGAAGTCCGGGATCGCACGAAGCTCTCTCAGGAGGCATTCTCCGTGAGGTATGGCCTCGATCTGGCAACGCTTCGAAACTGGGAGCAAGGTCGCTCGAAACGGGATGCAGCGGCGAATACTCTCCTTTGGACCATCGCCCGGAATCCGGAAGCAGTCGAAGAATCGCTGGACATGGAGGACGGAGTGGCTGCCCCTTCGCCCTAAGGGGGCCGATCACTTCGGCGCGCGGCAATTCGGCCGCCAGCGCGATGACCGGCCGCCGCGCGGTATCGACAGCGCGCGAGCCTCATGCGTCAGACGCCTTCCTTGGCATGTCGCACGCCAGATCCCAAACATGATTCATGGCAACGAGCTGGTGACGGAAGCAGTGTCTGCACTTTGGAAACGAGCCATTTGCGTTCTCATGGACGTCGCGACTCGTCTCGTCCAGTAAAAGTCGCAATCATTGTCAATTGCGATGTTCCGCAGTCTAGCTGGCCGTTTATTTTCCTAAGATCTGCGTTATAGGCCGGGGTGTTGTCGCCGTTTCGGCGGGTAAGATGGGATAGGCGACCTCGGGTGCCTTTCCGGTCAGCGAGTTGAGGAAGGCAACAAGCAGGTCGACTTCTTCGTCCGCCAGTACCACGCCAAGCTGGGTGGTTCCCATGATGGCAACGGCCTGTTTCAGATCCCAAACCTTGCCCGAATGAAAGTATGGCGCGGTGAGTGCAACGTTGCGCAGTGGCGCCACGCGGAAAACATAGGAATCGTCGGCTGCATTGGTGACCGCAAATCGGCCCTTGTCTTTTTCCGGCAGGACCTCGGCGCTGGGCTGTTCCACGAGGCCGAATGGGTAATAGGCTTCCCCACCAACGTTGATGCCGGCATGACAGGACGAGCAGCCTTTGTCCATGAAAAGCGCCAGGCCCTGTTTCTGTTCGGAAGTCATGGCAAGCTCATCACCATTCAGGAAGCTGTCGAAGGGGGCCGGCGTGACCAGTGTCGCCTCGAAGGCTTCGATTGCCTTGGCGAAGTTGTCGAAGGTGACCCGATCGGCTTCAGCCGGAAAAGCTGCATCGAACCACTCTACATATTGCGGCATCGACTTGAGCGTGGCGATGACTTGACCCGGTGTATTGGCCATTTCGACGCCGGCTTGGACCGGTCCCTTCGCCTGAGCCTTCAGGTCTTCGGCACGACCGTCCCAGAACTGGGCGATGTTGAAGACAGCGTTCAGTGCGGTCGGCGCGTTGCGCGGTCCCTTCTGCCAACCATGGCCGATCGAGGTTTCATGATTGTCGTCGCCGCCGGTGGCCAGGTTGTGGCACGAGTTGCACGACAAGACGCCTGACGCCGAGACGCGTGGATCGAAGAACAGGGCCTTGCCGAGAGCGATCTTCTCCGGGGTGATCGGGTTATTGGCGACTGCCGGCGTGGTGGATGGCAAAGCCCTGAAGGTGGCCAGTGCCGTTTCTCTGAGGTCTGCGGGGATCGAATCCGCAGCAAAAGCGGTGGCTGCCAGCAACGGAACAGCCATCGTACTGAGTAGGATTTTCATAAATGATCTCTCTGCGTCGTGCACGCAGCTACTCTGGGATACGCAGCCCATGAACGCCCTGCGCTAGATCAGCTGCGGGAGAGGACCGGGGTCTGACACCTGTTTCGCGGCAGAGCTGGGACCCTCTTGGAAGTGATCGCTCTTCTCGATTGGACTTCAGGGAGGAGGAGGAGGATCCCTGCTCGGCAACCTTCGGCGCCGGAGCCGTGCTCCGGTTCTCTGCGCCTTCTACCAAGAACATTCGGGTCCGCCGCCGTGTCAGATTTCGGTTGGGGGCCGGTTATCTGTTCCGCTGCAGGTCCTGCTCGATTTCCGGGCCTTCGCCAGATCGACGTTGGCCCCAAACGATCCGCGATCGCGTCTTGTAGCACCCTTTGCGGGACAATCTTATTTTCGACTGTGGAGGGCCGTTTGGGGTGAGCGAAATTAAACGAATTTCAAAGGGCGCCCAAGTAGCTGTTTTGATTAGCTTGTGAGGCCTATAGCCTCCATCGAGCGAATATTGGCAGACGATGGAGCACAATTTTGGCTTCGTTATCATCTTGCTTCAATGGGACAACTGCTTTGCAATAACTACACGGCAATTTACCATCATAAATTTGAGAGAACCAAGTCCCATGCAGTGATTTTCACATCGGAAGCGTTGCAGTCCTGTCGCGAGAAGTTGATTTAAAAATACAACAAGATGATTAACATCGCCATAGGGGGCCCAAAATATTGTTTGTTCGCTATAGTACGCTCCAGATGCCGGCGAAATCTCGATACAATAACCTCGTCGGCGTACCCGCTCCAGCCTCACATACGGCTGCGACGCCTATACTTGCGCTTTTCCACTGCCCGACATGCAGGCAGCGAGCCATTGCATCGCGGAGGTTGCATCTTCCAATATGGCGACCTGTTCCCCAAAGCGGAAAAAAGTCTTGCGCGCTGCGCTCGCAGGTATTCGTCCGTTGTATGCATCAAAGCACGCCCTGAGGGCGGCTTCGTAGATCCGATCTCTGCGATCTTCTGGCCCTTCGTTGAGGAAAATCGATAGCATCCGCAGGACTGGCAATCTCTTGCACGATGTGCGCTGGACGTCTTACGAAAAGTGGGCTGCTGAAAGTCCCTGAGCTCATTCGTTCCTCCCGACCTGCTGAACCGCTAGTTTGGGTAAGGCGCCTCCTCTACACCCGCCCACCATTGCGGAATGTGTTGTCACAGCGATAGCGGTTCAATAGCAAGCAGCGGCGTAATGTCCTCGGTTTACCAGCGGTCCAATCCCTAACATCCTGCTGCGAGAGCGGCTCACCGGATGAATCTACATCGTTTCGACCAATTGCGAATCAACGCTTGATACTTCCTCCACACCCCACCAGGAAGCGGCCACTGCTCTGCCACCGATTTCACAGCCAAAGAGAGGATGGCGAAGAATAGCCCGCTTCGTTTCGAGATCACTGGTCATTTTGGCGCAAAGCTTACGGCCGAGACGCGCCTGAAAACGCGCAAGCACCGCGGCAGGTCGCCAACAACGGAACGCATACTGCGCTATAGATCTCGCTGCTGGACGAGCATGGCAATAATCCTGTCGAGATCTTGGTTGCTTTCAGCGGAGACCGCCACTATGAAGCGACGCTTCGCCGACTGTGTTTCACGCCGCCTGGAGAGTTTCATGACAGAAGAAGCCGAAAAAAACATCGACACCCTCATCGAGCTCACGGCCGATGTCGTCTCAGCCTATGTCTCCAACAATCCGATCCCGGTGGGGGATCTCCCTGCCCTCATCGGCCAAGTGCACGCGGCTCTGAAAGGGACGGCGGAAGGTGTCTCTGCAAAAGAGCCGGTTGCCCTTACGCCTGCAGTCCCGATCAGGAAGTCGGTGACACCGGACTACATCATCTCCCTTGAAGACGGGAAGAAATTCAAATCGCTAAAGCGCCATCTGTCGACCCACTATGGGCTGACGCCGGATGGATATCGGGCCAAATGGGGCCTACCGGCGGATTATCCCATGGTCGCGCCGAACTACGCCGCGGCGCGCTCGTCATTGGCCAAGACAATGGGGCTCGGCCGCAAACCGAAAGCGCCGGAAGCGCCGGAGCCGGCGCCGACGAAGCGAACCCGCAAGAAGGTCGCGGCTTGATTTCGGCAATTGAGATTCGTTCTGGAGCGTTGCAGCCATCGGCTTAATCTGCGCGTCATATAAAAAGGCGGGGCCAACCCCGCCTTCCTTTCAAACAACTTTGTTTCATGAGGAATTCGCGACGCCTGCAGCAATCTGCTGCCCTCAGTTTTTGCTCGCTCCTATCGAGCGGCCGTGAGGACCTCCGGACCTACGCGCCCACTCTTGCCAAGACGCAGGAGAAAATTTCAACCAGCTTTGCTGAGGCTGCCAGCGGAGGATTTGCCGGTGCGGCGATCCTGCTCGATCTCATAGTTGATCTTCTGGCCGTCAGCGAGGGTCGAGAGGCCCGCGCGTTCGACAGCGGAAATGTGGACGAAAACATCCGGACCGCCATTGTCGGGCTGGATAAATCCAAACCCCTTGGTGCTGTTGAACCACTTTACCGTTCCAGTCGGCATATACGTGTTCCTCCTTAACAATTGCAACGTGGGCAGGCCATCAGGCCTGCCCGACTCATAGCCGAGACTTGGGCGCAGCAAAAAGCGAAAAATTGTTAAGCCCCAATCAGCTGGCGCACTCCATTTTGGCCGTAGTCGCCAGCAAGCACTGTCCTACACTACCGCTCGAGCATGGCCGGAAGCGCCCGATCCTTCCAACGCTCCTCAGCGCCACGTCTAGGGCTGGTGCTTGGAGGCACGGGACGTAAGGCCGACCGCTGCTCGTGCCGCCAGGTCAAAGGCCGGGTAGTTCACGGAGCTACCTTCGTGCATAACGGCTTGGCAAGCGCTTGAAGGAGTTTCGAATTGGATTGTTTCAAGAGGGTCGAGGGGTTGATCGATGCCACCAGCGTGGAAGCGATCGATAACGCGCGCGTTTTGCTGGACCAGTTCAAGGGCAAGTCAGAAACAATCGCCCAAGCGATCGACGACTTCCTACTTGATTTCATGACCTTGCTGTTTGTGGTAGAAGCTACCCGCGAGCGGTTCCACAATCCGGCGAGGCGGTTGGCGCGTATCAGATTGAGCAGGATCAGGCTGTTACTCACCCGATGCTCTTGACCTAAGGGACCACGCCGCCAGCGATGCGTTTGCAGCCGCAAAGAAGGCAAAATCTGTTCGCCGGCAAACCGAGCACAGCCAGGCGGTATTTACGCAGATGAATTCGATCGCGACCGCCAAATTCTTCTGTTTGGTACCCAGCGACGACGGCAAGCGCGGACAGCTTCCGTGCTGCTGTCCTCCAGCGACAAACGTGCCTGCATGCCCCCTATCCACGGCGAGCTCGACGGTTGTTTCTCACGTTTGACCAAGGTCCCGCGCAAACACTCCCCTTTCCCGCAGCAACTCATCAGGCTCAACGGCCTCGCGGCAGGCGCATTACGCCAGAAGCGCGCAACCGCATCGTTTTTTCCCGCCCGACTCTTACGATCTTCGTTTTCCGACGCCTCGCGGATATCGCCCAACTCGCCGATTTTTGGATCAGATCCGTCCTAGCGCGCGAGCAGGCTTCGCGCTCGAGTTGGCTGGGCTGCTCACGCCTCTGCCCTTCAGCATCGACCCGGTCTGGCTGTCGAGGACAGGGTTCCGCTGGGGCGACCAACATCTCCATTCTCACCGTCAGTGCAGCGGCCATTCGAAGCGCATCCTATACCCCTCCCCGGCAGCGCGCCTAATCGTCTTCCGAACTAAGAAGATATTCTCAGCCGCGCGCGCGTCGCGTTCGGCCCTGTCTGATGTCCGACAATGTCGGATGCGCAACATGGCAGAGCCCGATTGTCCACTGCCTCGAACGGTTTTCTGATCTGGCACGGTGCATGCTTGGTCATCGGCAAGGCGTCGCGGACCAAGGAGAATCCGTCCCATGATCACCTCACCAAGAAATACCGCCGCAGGTCTCCTGGGTCCATCCAAAGATGAGGCTCGAGTAAGGCCTGGTCCCATGAAGAGCTTATTCATCTGGCTCGGCGCTGCCCGCCGATCCTCCCACGCGGGGAGACGGGGACGCAGCGCCTTCATCAAAATGAAGAACAAATCACTTTGCCTCGAACCTTGCCTTTCGACCAGCCACCACAACCGCAGCCATCGATCGTCCCCCTGGCTGCGCAGGGCGTTCATTGCCACCGCGCTGGCCCTGGTGACGACCGCTCCGGCTCTGGCCGCCACCGACGGCGGCAAGGTGACGGATTTCCTGCTCGACAACGGCATGGAAGTGGTCGTCATCCCCGATCACCGCGCGCCGATCGTCACTCATATGGTCTGGTACAAGATCGGCAGCGCCGACGAGCCACCCGGCAAATCCGGCCTTGCCCATTTCCTCAAGCATCTGATGTTCAAGGCGACGACCAACCACGCCGCCGGCGAGTTCGACCGAGCCGTCTCAGCCATCGGCGGCTACAATAACGCCTTCACCGCCTATGACTACACCACCTTCCTCGAGACGGTGGCGCCCTCGGCGTTGGGTGAGATGATGGGCTTCGAGGCCGATCGCATGTTCAACCTCATCCTCAACGACGATGATATCAAGACCGAGCGCGACGTGATCCTGGAGGAGCGCCGTTGGCACAGAGAGACGAACCCGCATGCTCTGCTGGACGAGGAGGTCAACGCGACGTTGCGGCAGAACCAGCCCTACCGCATTCCGGTCATCGGCTGGATGCAGGAGATGGAGAAGCTGAACGGCACCGACGCATTCACCATCTACAACAAATACTACCGACCGAACAACGCCGTGCTGGTGGTGGCCGGCGACGTAGAGCCTGAGACGGTGAAGGCGCTGGCCGAGAAGACCTATGGCAAGGTTGTGCGCGGGCCGGACCTGCCCCCGCGCAACCGTCCGGTCGAGCCGGAGCAGAACACCAAGCGCACAGTGACGCTGACCGATGCGCGCGTTTCGGTGCCGAGCTTTTCCACTCAATGGGTGGTGCCGTCCTATCATACCGCAGAGCCCGGCGAGGCCGAGGCGCTCGACCTGCTGGCCGAGATCCTCGGCGGCGGTAACCGCAGCCGGCTCTATCAGGAGCTTGTCGTCAAGCAAGGCATAGCCTCGGCGGCCGGCGCCTCCTTCCAGGGCACCATGCTAGACGACACCAATTTCACGATCTCCGGCTCGCCGCGCGGCGATGCAAAGCTCGTCGATCTCGAAGCGGCAGCCGTTGCCGAAGTCGCCCGGATCGCCAAGGGTGGCGTCACCAGCGACGAGCTGGACAAGGCCAAAGACCGCTATATCGGCTCGGTGATTTTTGCGCACGACGAGCTGGACCACATCGCCAACATTTATGGCAAGACGCTCACCACCGGTGGCAATGTGAAGGACGTGCTCGAGAGGCCGGACCGCGTCCGCAAGGTGACCACCGACGAGGTCAAGGCGGTCGCCGCGCGTTATCTGGTGCTCGAGCATTCGACGACAGGCTATCTTTTGCCGCAGCAACAGGCGGGGAATTGATCATGAGCTCCATCCCCGTGCAAATGCGCCGGCCGGTCTTCCTTCGGCGCGCCTTCGCCACCCTGTTCCTCTCCATCCTCTTTCTCATCTTGCGGGCGCTCGCCGGGTAAACGGGATCTGTTTAAAGCCGCGAGGAGCGGTGTTCGCGGGCCTTGCCAGGCATTTGCCGGTTCCGGCGTCATTATTGGGGTGCGCTCCTCCTCAGGCCAGCCTCTCTTCGAGTGGATAGAGTCGCCGATTCGTGGTCCGCAGATTGTAGGCCGAGGCCACCAGCATCCACTGCGCGGGGCTGGCGAAGCCGATGTCCGTTGTTCAATCGTTCGACTAGTAGAACCGCGAGACATCTTCTAGCGTATTTCTCCCTTTCCACTTGGGTACCGTGGTCTACCAGCTGTCTGGCCGAGGCCCTATAAGGAACCCGGACGTCGCGGAGTACACACCGCACCTGCTATATATACCTGCTGCGTTGAGGAGGAATCCGGTATTGCCCCTGTGCCTGCCGATGATCCGTCACCTGACATCCCCCGACCTGTTTGGACCCATTGATCGCCTGCCGGCACTTGGCACGCGGATCAGCGAGCGGACATTCGAGGTCCTCAACCCGTCGACTGGCGAAGTGCTGGCAGAACTACCCGACATGGGTGTCGAGGAGACATGCGCTGTGATCGACAAGGCCTATGTCGCGCAGCCTGGATGGGCAGGGTTGACCGCACGTGAGCGCAGCGACGTTCTATGGCGATGGCATCAGTTGATCATCGACCACGCCGACGATCTCGCCGCGATTCTCACCGCGGAGATGGGCAAGCCGCTTGCCGAAGCCAAGTCGGAGATATCGCATGCTGCGGCGTATCTGCAATGGTACGCCGAGGAGGCCAATCGCGTCTATGGCGAGACGATCTCCGCACCATCGATGGACCGCCGAATGCTGGTAATCAAGCAGCCCATCGGAGTTGTTGGCACGATAACGCCATGGAATTTCCCGGCCTCGATGGTGGCGCGCAAAATCTCGCCAGCCTTGGCGGCGGGCTGCACGATCGTCCTCAAGCCCGCTGAACAGACGCCGCTGGTGGCGGGAGCAATGTTCGCCCTCGCCCATCAGGCTGGCTTTCCTGAAGGCGTCGTCAACCTGATCTATGCGTCCGAAGGTGACGCGGTCGGCCGCGAACTTTGTACCAATCCCAAGGTCCGCAAGATCAGCTTCACCGGGTCGACTGAGATCGGGCGCCTTCTCATGCGCCAGTGCTCGGACCAGATCAAAAAAGTCAGCCTTGAGCTCGGCGGCAATGCACCTTTCATCGTCTTCGATGATGCCGATATCGATGCCGCGGTTGACGGTGCGATCCAGGCGAAGTTCCGCAATGCCGGCCAGACCTGCGTTTCGGCGAACCGCCTTTATGTCCAGTCGGGCGTTCACGACGAGTTCGTCGAGAAATTCGTGCAACGGGCTCGCCAACTTCAAGTTGGTGACGGTTTCGCTCCCGGAGTGGACATCGGACCGCTCATCGACAAGCACGCTTTGGCCAAGATCGAGTCCCATATTGCCGATGCCGTCACCAAAGGCGGCGCAATTCGATGCGGGGGCAAACGCATGGGCACGAATGGCACGTTTTTCCAACCGACAGTCCTGACCGGTGTCTCCAGCGAGATGACCGTCGCGCAAGAAGAGACATTCGGGCCGCTGGCACCAATTATTCGCTTCAAAGACGCGGATCAGGTCGTGCGTGAGGCCAACGACACGATCTACGGCCTCGCGGCCTACTTTTATGCCTCCAACCTGAAGCGTGTCTGGCGTGTGGCCGAGGCCTTGGAATATGGAATGGTCGGGGTAAATACCGGCCGGATGTCTTCAGAAGCGGCGCCGTTCGGTGGGATAAAACAGTCCGGCATCGGGCGGGAGGGATCCCGCCATGGCCTCGAGGACTACCTCGAAATGAAATATCTCTGCATGGGCGGCATCTGAATTTTCGGCTTGCAGGGTTCACAGACCGGGGAACCTAGCGAGCGATCTCCAAATATGTGAATTGTAGGATCGCTCCTCGATTGGGAACTGAGGGGCGGCTCCGTAGCCGAGCAAACACGCAATCCTGAAGGAGCACCCTGGCTGGACTTATCTCTCGACGAGACAAGCGTCTGCATTGTCGGCGAAGACGGCGTGCATGTGACGGAGGATACGCTTGCGAGGGATTTGGCGGCCCTCGCCGACTATCTTCAGGCGACGGGCTGTCTTTGCGCGGGTCTGGTTGGAAGCTTGTGCACCATCGCGATCGTGAACGCTGGTTGTGCGCAATATCCGGTTTCTGGGGCAGAATTTGATAGTGTCCTGAAGGTTCTGCAAAAAGTTTTGGAGAGAGAACGGCGCTTGCTCTGAAGGGCGAGCGGCCATGGCACGGTGGTGACGTTGCAATCACCGATTCCCGTGGAAGGGGAAGTGCCATGACCAATCGAGAAGTTAAACTGAGCAGGGGCGAGTTGAAAGCGTTGCTGCTGTCGGATGAGGACGGCTTTCGCCAGGTATTGCAGACTGTCGTGCAGGAGGCTCTGGAAGCCGAGATGACGGAGGCGATCGGGGCCGAGAAAGGCGAGCGGACGGCGGAGCGGGTGAGTTACCGGTCCGGGTATTACGAGCGCAAGCTGGTGACGCGGGTTGGGGTGCTGGAACTTCGCGTTCCGCAGGATCGGACGGGCCGGTTCTCGACGGAGTTGTTTGAGCGCTATCAGCGTTCGGAGAAGGCCTTGGTGTCGGCGCTGGTCGAGATGTACGTACAAGGCGTTTCGACCCGCAAGGTGAAGGCGGTGACGGAGGAATTGTGCGGCCACTCTTTCTCGGCCTCGACGGTGAGCGAGGCGACGATGCGGCTGGATGAGGCGCTCAAGG
>NZ_JAMYQL010000045.1:0-38540 GCF_040320865.1 Mesorhizobium sp. M0598
CACGCTTCTGTCCTCGAATGGCATCCCGAACCCCCTCGCGCAAAAGCGCAAAACTGTTCGCGATGTCCTCGCACATCTGTTCGCGATGTCTCCGGTCCAAACAAAGGGGAGAAGGGAAGGCGCCACTTTGGTGCCGCGCTTGTATCCTGCAGGTTTTTCGGGGGATGATGTCGGGCTTGCGGCTGGTGGTGCGTCCTTGGGGCACAACCATCGTAACTCTTGGGAGGACATCATGACCTTGGAAACCGCTCAATCATCCGTTCAGTCGCCGTGGCAGACCGCGGCAATCCTCATCGGCCGGCTGATTTTCGCAGCCGTGTTCCTGATCGCCGTGATCTTCAAATTCATCGATATCGGCGCCACCGCCGGCTATATCGCGGCGGCCGGGTTTCCGTTCCCGCTCTTCCTGGCCTGGTGCGCAGCCCTGCTCGAGGTCGTCCTCGTCCTATGCTTCCTGACTGGCGCCTTTTTCTCATGGGCAGCACTCGTCGCCGGCGCCTATGTGCTGTTCCTCGGCATTGCCTTCCACGGGCCGTCGCACTGGGCCGGCAACCAGGCCGAGTTCGGCTTCTTCGTCGATCACTTCACCTTCCTGGCCGGGCTGCTGTTCGCCGCCGTGCACGGGCCGGGCAGGGTCCTGGCGCTGAGGCTTGGCAGGGGATGATCCCCAATCTCGCATCCGGCGTTCTCGTAAAGGCGCTCAGAAGGGTGGCTGCGACGATCCCGGTCGGGTCTATGACCGCGACCAGGGCCAGATCGGCAGCACGATCCGCACCAGCATCGTCGTGACGATCGAGAGCGGCCGGGTACCGTCATTCCGGCCATCCGCAGGTCGCGCGCAATAAAAGCGACAGCTAAAGTACGAGCGTTCGAGGTTTATGCTTTTTGTAGATGCGCCTGCATTCCCTCTGTACTTCCAACTTTCGGCGGGCTAAGCAAGACATTGGGTCTTGAGGGGGAATTCATGAACATCGCCACGCGTTTTGCTGCCGCCATGATCGGCGCGTCTCTGCTTGCCGGCTGCACTACCTTGACCGAAGGCGAATTCAACACGATGCATACCACGCTTGAAGGCAGCCCTGTCACCAAGCGCGTGGCGATCAACGAATGCATTGCACGCGAGAGGTCCACGCCGCTCAACGAAAGGAAGACTTACGCAGCAATCATGAATGTCAGTGTCGCAAAATACGATAGCGCCTTTTGTAACCGGCTCTTTAATGCCGTTGCTAATGGCAGGCTGACTTACGCGGACTACCGCAGGCTTTCCTCGCCGGGGGCCGACAGCAGCAAGTTGATCAAGATCCTGCAGGGCCGCTAGCAGCCGCTGCCAGCAGTCTTGCCACCCCGGCGCGGCAAGCCGTTGTCGCGGCGTCAGTTATGATCGCCGCGTCACATCTGGTCGTTGTAAGGTTCCTTGATCTGACCGACCATGCGTGCCAGTTTCGAGAAGGACGGCATGTCCGTCTCCGGCTGACATTGATTGGCCAACTCCAGCAACCGGATCGGGAAGTTGACGGCGTCGCGGCTCGACGCCGACATGCCTTCGGACCTTTCCTCGTTGGTCTCGCTGGCTTCGGCCTTGCGCAAGGCGATGTCTATCTCCTCGACGGAGAGCACGCCCTTGCGGACCAGGACCTGATTGATCGATGCGATGGCCATCAGCAGGCCTTCGAGTTGCAGATTGGCGACGTTCATGGCTTTTGCTCCCATTGGCTAGGGTTCAAACGCGCCAGCGCGTGTTGCGATCCAGTGTGGGACAGCGGGGCAGTCTACGACCGGTCGGGTGGCGATGGCTCTGCAGGGTTCTTGGCCAGGCGAGCATCGATGTCGCTCAGCTTCTGCGCAATGATCTCGAGAGCCGCGACTGACCCGCGCTGAACGCGCACCAGTTTCATGACGAAATATCCGAACACCCCGAGCATCAGAACCATCGGGAGCCAGCTGATAATAATGCCGAGCAGAGAGCTCGAACCGTCTTCCATGTCGACACCTTGATTCCGCGTCCTCAACCAACGCGTGCAGCAAAGCATTGAATTGACTATGCAACAAGCGGTTCTGGGCAAAATTTCTATTGCCGGTCGAAGGAACGAGGCCGAATTCAAAATGGTCCGCGCGGCGCCACCAAAGCGAGCAGGCGAGGGGTATTCTCACATTTTTTCGCGTCTCAGGTGAATTTTGTTCTTGCTTTGTGCCGGCAGCTATGCTACTAATCTGGGCATGGTGCTAATTGGCTCCAACGACCCGCCCGCCGAGGCGGGTTTTTGTTTTCAGGCCGGTTTGGAGACGATCACGGCGAGCGAGGCGAGTTTTCCGTCACTCAGGCTTCGGATGTAGTTGCGGCGGCGCTGCAGGAATTCCGCGCCCATGACGACTTCATTTGCCTGCTGCTGCGCCGGCGAGGGCACGATGCCGGAATTGGCCCTCTTCAGCGCCAGCTCAACATGTTCGCCGGTTTCGTCGACGATTTCGTCGATGCGAAATCCGGCATCGACGAACAGGGTTTTCAATTTTTCCCGATCGGCGAGGTGGCTGGTCGCCGCAGAAACCGCCCAGGGCATGGGATAGTAGGGCTCGCCGCCGGCGAGCACGGCTTCGGTCCAGATCAGCCTGCCTCGCGGTTTCAGCACGCGCCAGGCCTCGTCGATGACCGCGGCCTTGTTCTCGATGTTCATGCCGACATAGAAGCAGATCGCCGCATCGAAGGTGCTGTCGCCAAAAGGCAGTTTCGTTGCGTCGGCCTGATGGAAGCGAACCTTGTCTGCCAGTCCGCTGAGTGCGGTCAGTCGGCTCGACGCGGCGACAAAGGCTGGTGTCAGGTCGATGCCGTCGACCTGGCAGCCATAGGTCGAGGCCAGAAACCTTGCCGGCCCGCCAATGCCACTGCCGATATCCAGGATCCGATCTGTCGGCGAAGGCGCAAGACGGGCCGCATGCTCCCGCGTGGCGATCAGTTCGCGGCCATGGAGCTGATCGAATGGATAGAGTTGCGCGGCCGCGAGTTTTCCGGCCGGGTCGGCGTCCGGGATCGCGGCCAATATGCGATCGACGATGCCGTCGCTGCCGTAGTGACTGGTGACATTGCCCATGACGCGTTCCCCTCAAGCGCAACCACCATCCCATCAACGCAAGTCTCACGCAATGCCCGCCTTTTTCGCCCCTCCTTGCAGCCGTTCACCGACGAGGGTGCGAGGTCGTCAGCGCATTTTTCTGCCACCGCGCCACATTTTGTTCTTGCTTTGTGCCGGCAGCTATGCTACTAATCTGGCTATGGTGCTAATTGGCTCCAACGACCCGCCCGCCGAGGCGGGTTTTTTGTTTCGGGCTCCTGTTCGACCGAATGTTGCGTGTGCTGCCGAGGCATGTCGGCGCGAATGAACGCGACCGACTATGCCGGTCCGCAACCACCTATCGTCCATAGATTTCCCAACGCGCCCGTGCGCCCATTTCAGAGAACATCCCCATGTCCAACCGTTACGCCACCATCATCACCGACGATGACGGCCGCGAGGTCGTCAGCGCTATTGGCGAGTTCGCCGGCGCCGCACCCTATGCACGCCATGGCCGCTTCGAGCAGGTCGCCGCCGGCGTGCGGATCGGCATGGTGCGCGGCGGTAGCGTCGATGCGGTCGGCGGCTTCGGCTTCCCGTCGGGAGCACTCGACGACAAGGCGGTGGCAATTCTCAGGGCAAGGCTGAATGCCTTGCCTGACGCCGGTGCGATGAAGCCCGGCACGACGACTGATGCGAAACCGGCAAGCCAGCCGCGGGAGCCGAAGTCGGCACGCGCCGGCAAGAAGGCCAGGCCGCGCAAGCGCATCGTGCGGCCAGGCAACAAGAAGCCGATGTCCGCCGGGACGGCGGAGTAGGGCATGGCCAAGGCTCCTTCCACCGGCGATCCGCAGCCGCACGATCAAGCACCCGGCAAGCCCGGCCGAACCAGGCGGGCGAGGAAGACGCTGGCCGACGGTTTCCTCGAGGCGATCCGCGCCGATTTTCGCGCCCATGGCGCCGGCGTCATCGCCGAGGTGCGCGCCGAAAAGCCCGATCAGTACCTGAAGCTCGTGCTGTCGGTCCTGCCCAAGGATCTTAGTGTCAACATCAACAATCTGGATGCATTGAGCGATGACGAAATCAGGCAGCGCATCCGCGGCCTCGAAGCCGTCCTTAGGCCGTTCCTCGAGAAGCCGGGCTTCGCAAAAGGCCTCGCAGAGCCGGGCGGCAAGGACGGAATATCTCAGCCTGCTGGCGGAGCTGGACCGCAGGCGCCGCACTAACCAGCTTGCCGCCTATCGGCCCTATCCCCGGCAGGCCGAGTTCCATGCAGCCGGCGCGACCAATCGCGAGCGCCTGTTCATGGCCGGCAACCAGCTCGGCAAGACCAGGGCCGGCGGCGCCGAGTGGGCGATGCATCTCACCGGCCGCTATCCAGATTGGTGGCAAGGCAAGGTTTTCGATTGTCCGGTTCGGATGTGGGCGGCCGGCGTCACCGGCGAAAGCACGCGCGACAACCCGCAGCGCATCCTCATCGGCCCGCCGCAGCAGCAGGCGGCCTGGGGCACCGGCATGATCCCGGCCGACGCCCTCGTCAGCACGATGGCGGGGCGCGCGCCGGGCGCGCTCGACAGCGTCGTGGTGCGCTGGGGCGGCGGTGGCGACGTCCAGGCCGGCGAATCGGTGCTGTCGTTCAAGAGCTACGAGAAGGGCCGCGAGAAATGGCAGGGCGAAACACTGCACGGCGTCTGGTTCGACGAGGAACCGCCGCTCGACATCTATTCCGAAGGGCTGACCCGCACCAACGCCACCGGCGGCATCACCATGGTCACCTTCACGCCGCTGCTCGGCATGAGCGATGTGGTGCTGTTGTTCTTGTCGGCTGAGGAGGTGGGAGGGATGGGACAGTGACATCGCAGGACTTGGGTTCCTCGCCCCACAAAGTGGGGAGAGGTGGCCGCGCAGCGGCCGGAGAGGGGACTTTGGCAAGCACCAGACGCTGGCTCTCTCGATTGTTGTCTGCACAGGTCGGCGCAATTCCCCTCTCCGTCTCGGCTTCGCCGAGCCACCTCTCCCCACTCCGTGGGGCGAGGAACCCAAGCTTGGCGGGGCCGCGACTCTCGGTGATTAGCGTTCCTCGCCCCCAATTCTTCATTGGGGGAGAGGTGGCTCGGCGAAGCCGAGACGGAGAGGGGGAACGCCGGTTGTCAGCAAGCTCCCCGGTCTTCGGTTCGAAAAAACCGCGCCCGAACAACGCCATACCGCCGCACTCGCAATCCGGGAGGCAATCCGATGACCCGCCACGTCACCTTCATGACCATCGACGATGCCGAGCACTATACGCCGGAGCAGCGCGCCGAGATCATTGCCGCCTATCCGGCGCATGAGCGCGAGGCGCGGGCCAAGGGCATTCCGGTGCTGGGCTCCGGCCGCATCTTTCCGGTGGCCGAGGAACTGATCGCCTGCGAGCCGTTCCCGTTGCCGCGCTATTGGCCGAGGCTCGGCGCACTCGATTTCGGCTGGGACCATCCCTCGGCCGCGGTCGAGCTCGCCTGGGACACGGAAGCCGATGTCGTCTATGTCACGAAGGCCTGTCGTGCCTCGCAGCAGACGCCCGCCATGCAGGCGCTGACGCTGAAACCGTGGGGCGATTGGCTGCCATGGGCATGGCCGCGCGACGGCCGCCGCGAGACACTGGAAGGTGCTGGCACCGCACTTGCCAGGCAATATTCCGCGCATGGGCTGAACATGCTCGCCAGCCATGCGCAGTTCGCCGACGGTTCGGTGTCCGTCGAGGCCGGGCTGATGGAGATGCTCGACCGCATGCAATCAGGCCGGTTCAAGGTGTTCTCGACGCTTTTGCCGTGGTTCGAGGAGTTCCGACTCTATCACCGCAGGGACGGCCAGGTGGTGAAGCTGCGCGACGATTTGATGGCGGCGACACGCTACGGCGTGATGATGCTGAGGGAAGCGGTGGTCGACCCGGCGCTGTTCAAGGCCGCGCGGCGGAAGGCCGGGCAGGCCGATCCGCTGGGGGCGTTTCGGTGAGGAAAATCGGGGAGGGAGGCAATGCGCTCCGGCTCCGATTGGAAAACTGTAGTGAACGTCCGTGGACGTGGTGTAGCATCGAATGATCCCGCTCAAGGGACGCATCGGCGTGGCCTCACGGGGGCATTCGCCGATAGGGGAGGATCAGATGCAAAACGGAATTTCTCCAGACCACATACTGCAAATTGGCTTTGGGTTCTGGCCAGCCAAGACATTGTTGAGCGCCGTGGAACTGGGACTCTTCTCGCTGCTTGCGGACGGCCCCAAAACGGGCCTCGAACTGCAAGGCGCGATGGGGCTGCATCCGCGCGCAACGTATGATTTTCTCGACACCCTCGTCGCGCTCGGATTGCTGCAGAGGGACGGCGCCGGTGAAACCGGCAAATACGGCAATACGCCATCGACCGCGCTGTTCCTGGTCAAGCGGAGCCCCCAATACATCGGTGGAATCCTTGAGATGGCGAACGCACGACTGTATCGGTTCTGGGGCGATCTCACACCGGCATTGCAAACCGGAAAGCCTCAAAACGAGATCAAGGAGACAGGCAAGTCGATGTTCGGCGAGCTCTATGCGGACC
Organism: Mesorhizobium sp. M0598; assembly: GCF_040320865.1. Lineage (NCBI taxonomy): Bacteria > Pseudomonadati > Pseudomonadota > Alphaproteobacteria > Hyphomicrobiales > Phyllobacteriaceae > Mesorhizobium > Mesorhizobium sp. M0598. The sequence goes on from NZ_JAMYQL010000045.1 coordinate 6,617, forward strand.
CGGCGCGCCTGGAGCAGTTCATGGACGCGATGAGCGGCATCTCCATGGGCAATTTCACGGCGTTTGCCGAGAAATTCGACTTTTCCAAATATAAGACGCTGGCCGATATAGGCGGCGCAACCGGGCAGCTTTCGGCCATCGTCGCGGCGCGGCATCCGCACATGCAATGCCGGACGTGCGATCTCGCCGATGTGCAGCCGATCGCCGAACGGCGCTTGAGGGAGCGCAATCTCGGCGGCCGGGTCATCGCCGAGACGATCGACTTCTTCGCGGACGAATTCCCCAAGGCGGACATCATCACGATGGGAATGATCCTTCACGACTGGAATCTCGAGAACAAGAAAATGCTGATCGCCAAGGCCTATCGTGCATTGCCGACCGGCGGCGCGCTGGTCGCCATCGAGAACATCATCGACGATGAACGCAGGCAAAACGGCTTCGGTCTCATGATGTCGCTGAACATGCTGATCGAATTTGGCGAGGCGTTTGACTTCACCGGCGCCCAGTTCACCGAGTGGTGCAAAGAGGCAGGGTTTAGTCGCTGCGAGATTATTCCGTTGGCGGGACCTGCAAGCGCAGCAGTGGCTTATAAGTAGAGGCTTGGCACCCTGTTCGCTGGCTCGGTCGAGGCCGGGCTGATTGAAATGCTGGACCGCATGCAAGGTCGACCGCCGCCTTCTAGCGCCGCAGTGGACGGTAAGGTTCGCCGAGCATGACAATCCGCATCATTCCCGGCACGCTGCGCGATCTCTCCTACATCGCCGCCAACCTCCGGCCCGAAGACCGGGCCGAGATCGATTGCCAGTTCGACGAGTGGTCGCCGGCGCTGCTGGCGCTGACGGCGCTGCAGGGGTTTGCCTACGTCGCCGAGCTCGACGGCAATCCGGAGGCCGGCTTTGGCGCTGCCGAGCAGCGCAGCGGGCTGTGGATCGCCTGGAGCTGGGGCACGCGCCGCATGAGGCGCTGCGTGCCTGGGATTACGGAATTCTTTCATGCCGTGCTCGGGCCTGAAGTTGCGGCGCGGGGCGCCTGGCGTGTCGAGGCCCGCGCCTTGGCGGCCAATCAACTGGCGCTGCGCTGGCTTGCCCGGCTGGGCGCGACGCAACGCTGCCGCCTGCCGGGCTATGGCCGGAACGGCGAGGATTTTCTGCTCTACGACTGGACAAGAGCCTCTCACTTTGGAGAAAACCATGTGCCTTTTTCAAAAGCCGCCGGCGCTGAAGCCGTTGCCACCGACACCGACCATTGCCGACAAGGACGTGCAGGCGCGCGAGGCAGCGTTGCGGGCCCAGCTGGCGGCCAATGACGGCACCGCCGGAACGGTGAAGACCGATCTGTCGCCCAGTGAGCTGACCGGCCAGCGCCGCGTGCTGCTGGGGGTGTGACATGGGCGCCATGAGAAGAGTGTTCCGCAACCGGGTGCTGGCCTGGTGGTACTGGCGCCGGCACGCGCGGTTGTTGAAGAGATAGACGGGAGCTTGCCTGCCGGGATCGCGTAAGCCGCGATCCTTCGCGCCCCCCTCTGTCCTGCCGGACATCTCCCCCTCAAGTGGGGAGATTGGCTGTCGTCTCGGTCTTCGCCAATTTTCGAGCGGTGCAGAAAACGCGCTGTCCTCCAAGCTGCCAATCTCCCCACTTGAGGGGGAGATGTCCGGCAGGACAGAGGGGGTGTTCAAGTGCATGCCTCTACAATTGCCCTCAGGTGTTCCGCGTTTTCCGTAACAGCACAGCTTCCGTAACAGCACAGCGCAAATCGTGTTCCTTCCGCACGGTTGACATTCCTCCCTCAGCCGCCATGCTGCATTGCAACATGGCAATCGAGGAGTTCGGCATGACAGAAGCCCGGTCATCGCGCATCGAGTGCCTGGACGGGCTTCGGGCGCTTGCCGCGATCTGGGTGCTCATCGGGCACTGCTTGTTGTTGACCGGCTGGCAGCTTCCTATTCTTGGCGAACCGGACCTCGGCGTCGATCTGTTCATCATGCTGTCCGGCTTCCTGATGGTGTTCCACTACCAGCTGCGCCAGGACAAGGAGCCCTGGCAAAGGCCGGAAACCTGGCTGAAATTCTGGACCCGCCGCTATTTTAGGATAGCGCCGCTGTTCTACGTCATGCTGTTCGTTGCCCTGGCGCTTGGCCCCTATCTCTACGGGTCGAGAATGGTCATCGACGACTTCCTGCTGAGGTCGCCGCAGGCGCCCGAGCGTTATCTCGACAGCGGCCTGAAGAATATCGGCGCCCATCTGCTGTTCCTGTTCGGCCTGGTGCCGAATTTCGCCTATCGCACGCCGCTGCCCGACTGGAGCCTGGGCTTGGAGATGCAGTTCTACGCTCTGTTTCCGGCCATCATGCTGCTGGTGCGCAGGCTTGACTGGCTATGGGCGGCCATCCTGACCGCCGCGATCGGCAGCGCGATCGTGTTCTTGATGGGGCAGTTGTCGGTGCATTTTCCGATGCCGTCGTTCCTGCCGTTGAAGATGCAGATTTTCCTGTGCGGGATGCTGCTGGCGGGCGTCGTCCATCAAAGGCAGAAGCGGCCCTTCGTGCATCTGGCACTGGCCATGCTGCTGGCGGCGCTGCCCTTCGGCGGCGGCTATGGGCTGGGCAAGCTGTTGATGCGCGAAGCGCTCGTCCTGGGGTTCTTTGCCCTGGTTCTCTACCGGATGCTGCCGGGAATGGCCGGCATCGTGGCCAGAAAGATCGCCATGACGCTCGCCAACAGGTTCTTTCATTTGATGGGTGAGCTTTCCTTCAGCATCTATTTGATCCATCTACTGGTTCTCCAGCCGGTGGCAGCTCTGGTCATCACCCAGTTCGGTCACGAATTGTCGTCGCCGCTGCGCTTCGCGATCGTCACCGTCGTCGTCTTGCCGGTGGTGTGCCTGCTGTCCTGCATCACCTACACGCTGATCGAAGTACCCGGCCAGAAGATGGGCCGTTTCGTGGTGCAGCGCTTTGGGCGCAAAGCCGCGCTGGAGACGACGCCGGCGGAATAAGGCGCTGCCGATCTCCCCCCTTGAGGGGGAGATGTCGCCGAAGGCGACAGAGGGGGTCGCCGATCCACGCGAGACGACCCCCTCTGTCCTACCGGACATCTCCCCCTCAAGTGGGGAGATCGGCAGCTTCGGCGTCCCGCCATTTCTTTCTTTTTCCCATCGAATTTATCAAGCGAGGCTGACCATGAGCGATTCCCGTGCTCGCGATATCCTGTCGCGACAGGCTGAACTGGAGAGCGAACGCAGCCAGTACGAGCATGTCTGGGAGGCGGTGTCCGAATTCTGCGATCCCGACGCGCCCGACATGTGGAGCGGCCGCCGCCACGCGGGCACGGACTCGCAGGCCGAGCGGCAGGAGCGGCGCGGTGCGCGTGTCTACGCCAACACCATCAACTCGGCCGCCAACCGGCTGGCCGCCGGGCTGGAAAGCCTGATCATCCCGCAGTCGGAGAAATGGCATGGGCTGTCGACCGCGGCCATCAACGACGAAGAAACCGACGAGGAAAAGGAATGGGCGGAAGCGCTGCGCGATTTCCTGTTCTCGCTGCGCTACTCCGCCAATTCCAATTTCGTGCCGGCAACGCAGGCCTGCCTGCGCAACGTCGTGCGCTACGGCCCGGCCTATCTCTATGCCGAGGAAGGCTTTGGCGGCACGCTGATCCGCTATGCCTCGATCCCCGTGGTCGAGGGCTATCTCTCGCGCAACCGCTGGGGCCAGGTCGATATTTTCCACCGCCGCTACGAGCGCACGGCGCGGCAGGCGGCGCAATTGCTCGGCTACGACAGACTGCCGGCGCGGATCAAGATTCTGGTCGACGACCCCGCCAAATGCGAGACAAAAATCTCGCTGATCCAGTGCATCCAGCCGCGCGACGAGCGCAAGATGTACAGTCTAAGCGGCTCCTACCAGTATCTCGATACCGCGTTCGCTTCCTATCATGTGATCGAGGACGAGGAGGCGATCGTCGGGGAAAGCGGTTTTCGATCGTTCCCGGTGTCGTGCTTCAACTGGCGCCGCTACGAGGGCGATCCCTACGGCATCTCGCCGACCATCGAGGCACTGACGACGGTGCGCGAGGAGAACGCCGTGCGGCGCTCCGGCCTGCGCGCGCTGCAGCAGATCACCGATCCGGCGACCGCCTCCAAGGCCAGGCTCGACTATGTGCCGGTGCTCAATCCCGGCGAGAACTATCCCGGCCTCATCGACGATGCCGGCCGGCCGCTGATTGCGCCGATCGCCACCGGCCAGAACCCGACCTATGCCTTCAATTACGCCGACAGCCGGGCCGAGGAGATCCGCGACATGATGTTCGTCAATCTGTTCCAGACGCTGGTACAGAACCCGCAGATGACGGCGACCGAAGCCTTGATCCGGCAGGAGGAGAAGGGCGCGCTGCTCGGCCCCTCCGGCTCGATCATCCAGGCCGGCTTTGCCTCTAATCTCGACCGCGAGCTGGGCATTCTGGAAGACAAGGGACTTTACGAGGAAGACAGCCGCTTCCTGCCGCCGGCGAGCCTTGCCGGCAAGGCGCTGCGGCCGACCTTCACCGGCCCGCTCGACGTGCTGCGCCGTTCGGCCGAGGCGCGCGACACCATCCAGGTTGTCACCACGGCCATGCAGATGGCGCAGTTCGATCCCGGCGTGATGGACAATATCGACGGCGACGAGGCGCTGAAGATCGTGCAGGGCGCCGGCCGCAGCCCGCAGCGCATTTTTCGCCGCCAGGACGAAGTGGCGGGAATACGCGATGCCAGAGCCAAGGCTCAAGCTGAACAGGCCGGCATGGCGGCGTTGGCTGCCGCCGGCAAGGTCGCCAGGGATGCCGTGCCGGCGGCAGTGCAGGCGCGCGACAGCGGCCTGCTCGACGGGCTCGGCGGGCTGATGCCGCAGGCTGCGCAAGATGCTTCGGGCGGGCAGGGCGCATGAAACGCTTCGCCCATTCCAGCCAGGCCGGCGGCCCGGCCAAAGCGCAGGATGCGCTAGCCAAGGCCTATCTCAGGGTGTTCTCAGGCCAGGACGGCGAAATGGTGCTGGCCGACCTGACGGCGGTGACCGGCTATTACCGCCGCCCGTCCTATGGCGAGTGGCTGGCCAAGACCAAAACGCCGAACGGCTTCGAGCTGCACAGCGCGCTGAGCAATGCCCGCGCCGAAGTGGTGCAGCATATTATGGGGTTTTTGATGCTGGACGAGGCGCAGTTGGCTGCGCTGGAGAAGGCGGCGAGGCTGGAGGCGTAGGGGCTTAGGAGCGCCGGCCTTGCGGAGGCCATGACCCACTTCGGCTGATCATTCCGGCGACCTCGGCCAGTTCACAGCAGGATCACCATAGGTTGCCGCGGCCAATCCCCGTTTAGCCGACGCCCGTCGGCTTTGAGCATCATTAATGTCGGCCAATTCCTCATTGGCGACCTCTCCAAAATTCATGACCCGACGAAGGCGGCAGGACCCGGCCGGATCGCCGGTGCGGCGCCCGACCGCGCGGTGATCTTCGGCAGTTCGAGTCTGCGGGCTCCTTGGGCAAGGAATATTAAATGGCGACTATACCTCTCCAGCTTGCTCAGCGCCGGCTCGATACCGGCAATGTGCTCTCCTATCCCGAAGGGTCGCCGATCGGCAGGGCGATGCAGGGTTTTGGCGACGAGCTCTCTGCCGTCGCAGAGCGCTATCAGCAGCAGAAGCAGCAGCAGGAAGCGTTCGACGCTGAACTAGCGCGGCGTCGGTTCAACGGCCAGATCGCGCAGGCGGAAGACGAGGTGGTGGCGAATGCGCCGGCCGATGGCGGAGGCCTGCATGACACGATGTACGGCCAGGTCGATCCGCGCGCCGGCCTCGTCACCAGGCCTGGCCTGTTCGACACGCTGTTCGACGACGCCTTGCCGAAAATACCCGAGAGTCAGCGCACCGCTTTCGCCAGGCAGAAGGAGGCCATGCGCGAGGCCGGCTCACTACGCATGGCTGCGAGGCAGCTTCAGCGGCGCGACGAATATGAGCAGGCCGAGTGGACCAAGGTCGATAACATCTCAACCAGTGCCATCGCGCAAAGCAACCCGAAGGACACCGAGAACTTCGAGGCGATCCGGCAGAACGGCTTTGACCTGATCGCCAAACTCCGCAACCCGCTTGCCCGACAAGCGGCGGAAGTCGCCTGGCGCAGCAATACGGCCAAGGCGCTGGTTCAAGCGATGATCGCCCAGGATCCGAAGCGGGCTGCCGAGATGTTGGGTGCTGCGCAGGCTGGAAGCCGAACCAAGGACGACACCGCCGCGGCCCTGGGTGGCTCCAGCGCCTTTGGTGCGCCCAATGCGGCAGCGAAGGGTGACCGCGTCGGCAAGCAGACGCCTGATGAAAGGGTGGCGCAGGCGTTCAGGGACGACCTTCCGCAACAGGAACAGGCAGCGCTGATCCGACAGGCGCAGGCGGCCAACACTGCTCAGCAGGTTGAGCTTCGCACCAACATCGGTCTCGCCGAGCAGAACGCGCCGGACGCCATCGCACGGACTGGCGCTTATTCCGGCAAGATGCCTGGCCGGGACGCCTTCAGGATCGCCTATGGGCTCGACAAGGGCGACAAACGCTTCCGGGATTTCGACTGGCGAGCCGATGTCGGTAGGCAGGTTTTCGGCATGCGCACCATGCCGAACCAAGCGATCCATGCCGCCCTTCACGATGCCGATTCCGGGCCGAACGGTTCGCAGGAAGACCAGGCGCGCCGTGAGACGACCGCCGCGGCGGTAGGGCTGGTCATGAATCACAGACGAACCGATGGCGGGGGCTACGTCAGCGAAGTGTTTCCCAATATCGCTGCCGCATGGAAAGCGGTGACCGGTGGCAGACTCGAGGACCCGAACGGCTATGACAAGGACGCCTATGACAAAGCGATAGCCATGTCTGTCGCCGCGCAGGAACAATTGGGTATTGAGGACCCTCAGCCCGTGCCGCTGTCCATTATCCGTGATCTCTCCGATAATTATGACAGCGCGAGCATGTACCAGCAGGACATAAACGCGAAAGTAAGCACGCTGTTTGCCGGAACGTCCGGCCCTGCCGCTCGAGCAGGCGTGGCCCGGCAACTGGCGGATGCCGATCTGGCCTGGATTATGCCGGTTGAGGCCGGCTACAAGCCTATGTCGACGCGCGCAGTGTTGGCATCGCAGGCCAAAGGTCTTGGCAAGGCGGCCGCCAATGCGGGGATCGGCGCAGCTGAACTTGCGGCCAAACTGGTTACTCTGGCCGCCGACGGCAATACCCAGGCAACACTCAGCCCGCCTGATTTCACGGGTGCTTACTACGAGCCGTCGAACCGCGATGAAAATCTGATGATGCATCAGGGATCTGACGCATTGGGCTGGTCGATACCATGGCCCGGGGTTGGTCGAGCTGCTGTTACCGAGAAAGGGATAACGCGCGCAATCGAAGCGGTCGGTTCGGGAGCCGCGAAGCGCGCCGAAGGCCTCGTTGCCAACAAGCGCGTGTCCGAACTTGCCGCAGAAGATGCGGGTACCGGAGCAATTCGGGCGCCGACAGGCCAGTTCTATAGTGTGATCTTTGAAATGAGGTTGAGCCCGACCTTGTATCCGGGCTTCTCGCGCGAGGTACATTACCAAGCTGCCAACGAATCCTTATTGCAAACGATGGAAGGAGAAACGGCTTTCGCTCAGGATTTGCGGAATCAGGGGGTCAATCTTCAGCGAACGCAGACAGGGCTCGCTCCCCGGACCGCGCCTCCTGACTTTAGCTGGCACCACGCCGCAGAACCCGGTGTGATGCAACTTGTCCCTAGATCCCAACATGATGGTGGGAGTACCTTCCAGGAGACATTACACCCGGATCGCCGAGGAGGATTTTCTTTGTGGGGAAAACAATAAAGTTGCTGGATATCGTTGGACGGTTGCCGGAATTTGACGAGGAGGACACGATTTATGTGTCGGAGCCTTGGACCGAAGATTCAGACGCAATGGTTGCAACTGGGCCGGAAGGGGCATTGGTGCCAGCGGAGGCAGCCAAAGAGGGCCTGACATACTTTCTCGAAATCCACATTGCGATCGAGGTTATCGAGGCCTGGGTTGCGTCGCTGAACGAAAGGCCCAGCCTTTCCGCGATCTGTGAAAGACTCATTTATTACGCCACCTATGATGCATGAGAGGTAATATGTCGACTGACCCACGTTATGATGGACAGCCGCTGCTTAGGCTACTGGAGCTTTATGTGCTCTGGGCCATCGGAGAACTTTCTCAGGAGTCGGAGGATGGCTTGAAAAAGATGGGCCCCAAACTGCAATCTATCTATGGCGGCGATGGACAATGGCATGACGCAATAGCCCAGTCTATGCACATGCCTGAGGGAATGCCGGCAGCAATCCGGGATATGTGGGCAAGGAACCTCAAAATCGCCCGCGACAATGATGTAACTCTCACACCGCAGAAATTTGCGGAGATGTTCGTGGACGAAAATTTCGTGGGTTGAACGGGTCTTCTCTGAGATTGCGCAGTAGCTAAGTTTCGCTCAAATCCACTGTGATCCGCATTGGACTCGTTTTGACGCCTGCCGGCCAACACCGCTGGACCGATTTCGAAAGCTGCCGGGCCGCCTCCGCTGCCGCTTCCGAATGTGGCTCATAGGATGCAACGGCGACCGATAAGACCTTGCCGGCCTTGTCCAGTGTCACCTCGAAAGTGGCTTTGACGTGATTGTCGACCGCCGTTACCGGCAAGACCAGACAATCGCCGATCCGCTCGACGCTGACAGCCTGTCTGGCGTGTGCGGAAACCGAACAAACAACCAGCAGTGAGGTCATCAAAAATCGCATCGTCGCCCCCTTTGGATAGCCGACGATAGCGCTGACCTCTAATCAGCGGAAGGACCAAATCGTCAGGGACACGGATGCGCGAGGCTGACGCTGCGCCCTCTCCCCGTTCTACGGGGAGAGGATACCGGCGGGCAGGTGAGGGGCGGAGCCGGCATTTCAGAGCTTTCTCCCCATAGAACCAATCAATAATCGCCGTTGTAATAGCGGTCGTCGCAGGGGGCGGTGTAGATGCGGCCGCTGGTGCGATCCTGATAGCGGCAAAGCTGTTCGCTGCGCGGCTGCGGCGTGGTGGCGTTGCCGACGACGGCGCCCAGCAAGGCGCCGGCTCCGGCACCGATGACCGTGCTCTTGGTGTTGCCGCCGATCGCCTGGCCGGCAAGCGCGCCGGCGCCGGCGCCGAGCAGCGCGCCCGTGCTGGTTCTCTGCTGTGCTTCGGTCTGCGCGCAGCCTGCCAATGCGGCAGTCACCAGCATGGCGGCAATGGCTCTGGACATGGTCATCGTCTGGTACTCCCTTGAACCTATGAGCTAATACACGGGCCGATTTTGCCAAGTACGGTCGCATTTGCGGCGGAACATAGGCACCGTGCCTCACGAAATAAGACATGGTTGTTTTTGTCTGACGGCCTGATCCGCAAAGAAAGTAACCGAACAAGACCCGAAGAGCTTCATCTCCAGTCGACCTTAGAGAGCGCTACGCTGCCTCGATCTGCATTACCTTTTTCGCCGCAGCGGCCAGAAATCCGGATCGGCTGTAGCCGTGGCGCTCCGCATATCGGTCAATCTGATCGAGGACATCTTCCGGAATGGTGACATTGACACGCACGACCTTCGCAGCTTCAGCTTTCAAGGGAACCAGGATGGCGACACCGCTCAGATTGTCCTTGTCCGACATCACTTCCTCGAGGGAGGACGGCTCGGGAATGGCTTCGCCATCCTCGACCAGCCCCTCGACATGAAAGGCCAGTGCTTCCCCGGCCATGGCGCGGGCATCATCCAGGCTGACGCCGGCTGTCACCAGGCCCGGAAAATCGGGAAAGGAGACGCCGAAGTCGCTGTCCGCTTGCTTGTGGATCAATCCGATATAGTTCCGCATTTCTCTACCTCAGCTTCACGCCGGATCGTTTTTCAATACTCTTGAGAGTGCCGATCGGGATGTCGCGCTTGGGATGCGGAACTGTCACCCGGCCCGGCTTGGATTTGTGCTTGAACTGGGCGTGACTTCCTTTTCGAGCCACTTCGTACCAGCCATCCGCCAACAGCCTGTGAATGACATCGGCGCTCTTCATGTTGTGTATAGATACACATAACTGATCCAAATGTCCATGAGCTTTTGCCGCTGTTGCGTGCGGCGGCCCAGCCGACCCCGTTTTCAATCCCGCAAGAATGGAGATACCAAATGACCCGAGGTCTCGCCCGGACGCTTTCGCGTGCCGCCGCCAGAGAAGCCGGCCTTGCCCCGCCCAAGGCGGGGCTTACCGCCAGGACGACCGGACAGGGCGGCGCCTACCGCACCGTCTTTTCGTTCAATGCCATGCCGGTGCCGGTCAGCGATGCGCAGGGCTTTGCCAGCCAGAAGCTCTTCGACTTTCTCGATGGCAAGGTCCGCATCAAGGGCGGCACGGCAAGACTGCAGTTCGCCGTGCTGACGCCACGCGCCTCGACCGTCAACGACAATGCCGCGCTGACTTGGTCGCTCGGCTCGACGGCAGCATCGAGCGCGGTGCTTGCCGGCACCATGGTCAATGTGCTGGGCGCGACCGGCCGTACGCTGGATGGCGCGGGTGCCGCGCCGTCGAGCGCATCGATTGCCGATGTTGCCGCAGCCTTGACGCTCGACGGCACCGCGACGCCGGTCGACCTCTATCTCAACCTGGCGTTTGCGACCGGCACCGATATCGACGCCGACGGCACGCTGGCGGTGTCGGGCACCATCACGCTGCTCTGGGAGAACTGGGGCGATAATGCCTGAGGCCGGCCGGCTTAGACCAGTGGCGTTCCGTCGGACCAGAATGCGTAGAGTTTCGCCCACCAGATAGCCGACTGAGGCCGCAGCCATGGCTTGAAATGGTCGGGGTGTGTGCTGCGATGCAGGCTTGGGTTCTGCAGATCGTCGAGCAGCCCGACGATCGCGGCTTCCCGCACGTGGCGATTGCCTTCGACGATCCAGCGCTCGACGACATCGAAAATGTCGCTGAAGCGATCTGTCTTTCCAGCTTCGAGATGGTGAATCAGGTGGAGAGCCAGCTCCGACAAGGCAAGATACAGCGGCTCTTCCGCCTCATCGCGCCATTCATCGTGGAATCTGTCCCATTGCCCACGGAACGACGGATCGGCCGCCATGAGCGGCTCGAACATGTTCGAGCCGTCGAAGGTGAAATCTGCGGCCTCGTTCTCTCCGGTCATGCTGCCTCTTTTCGCGCGGCAGCTCCGGACTGGCAAGCTTTAAGCCCGGCTGAACCAGCCGGCACTTTTCATTGAACCCTAAGTAAAGGAATCTTCTCATGACAGATCTGGCAGACGCCGGGTCCGTGGTGGCGGCGCCACCGGCGGGCAACCTTGCACGGCCACCGGCCAACGGAGACAACGGGTCCGCCCCGCCTCCGGCCACAAGCTGGTTTGACGGTCTTTCCGAAGGCAACCGCAAGCTCGCTGAAACCAAGGGCTGGACCAAGCCTGAAAGCCTCGATCGGGTCTTCGCCTCCTATGCGGAGCTGGAGCGGCAGCAGGGCGAGAGCCCGCGCGTTCCGGCAGCCGATGCAGCCGCGGAAGACTGGGACAGGTTCCATGCCCGGCTGCCCGAGGCAATGCGTCCGCTGACCTCGCCCGAGAAGGTCGAGTACCGGCGCCCCGACGGGCTCCCCGAAAACTTCGCCTATTCGGACGATCTCGCCAACGCGTCCAAGGCCTGGGCGGTCGAGGCAGGTGCTACCCCGAAGGTCGCACAGGCGTACCACGACCGCTTCGTCGGCTATATGGCCGAGCAGGCCAAGGCACAGCAGATCGCCCTTGCCCGCTCGGTCGAGACCACCCATGACGACCTCGTCAGGGATTGGGGACCGACCGGCAGCGATGGCTTTCGCCAGAAGCTCGAGGTCGCCAACCGGGCGATGAAAAAGCTCGGCCTGGTCAATGCCTACAAGGCGAAGGGCATCCTTCTGCCGGACGGTGCCTTGACCGACCCGCAGATCGCCAAGGCGTTCCACGCCATTGGCGAGGCGATGTTCCGCGAAGACACGATCGACGGCGGCGCAGCCTTGAGCGGAGGCAATCCCTTCAAGCGCAATGCCGCCGGCGAGCGCAACCTGACTGGCATCTCAGCCCTGGTCAAAAGCGACCCCGCCCGCGCCCGGCGGCTGGCACGCGAGGCCGGCGAAAATCCCGACCTGTGGATGCCCAACAATCCTCTTTAACCCAAACCTGAAGGAAGACAAAAATGGCAGACGCCTATACCCGTATCGCGGACGCGATCGTTCCGTCCGTCTATGCGCAATACTCGTTCGAGGAGCACGTCCAGTCGCTGGAGATTTACCAGGCCGGGATCCTGTTTTCCGACCCGTCGATCGCCTCGAAGCTCAGCCTGGGCGGACGTTCCGTCGACATGCCCGGCTGGAAGGACCTCGGCAACGATCCGTCCGAGCCGGTCAACGACGACCCGGCCGACTCGATCGAGATGAAGAAGATCGGCGCGCGCCGCGAAGTCGCGGTCCGCAATGTGCGTGCGCAGGCCTGGGGCATCCCGGATCTGACCTCGATCCTTGCCGGCGACGATCCGCAGAAGCTTGTCGTGCGCCGCCAGACCGACTACTGGCAGCGCGCCAACAAGCTGACGCTGCTGGGCATACTGAAAGGCGTGCTGGCCGACAACATCGCCAATGACGGCAGTGACCTGGTGCGCGTCACCGGCGCCTCCATCGTCGACACCGACATCATCGAGGCCGCCTACCTGATGGGCGACCGCGCCGACAAGTTCAAGACGATCTGGATGCATTCCAAACAGATGAAGGCGCTGAAGCTCGCCGACCTCATCGACTATGTGCCGTCGTCCGAGCAGGGCGGGCCGCTGATCCCCTATTACATGGGGCTCAGGGCCGTCGTCGACGACGACATTCCGGTTGCCGGCGGCGTCTACACGGCGTTCATGTTCAAGGACAAGGCAATCCTGTGGAACGAGCTGCCGGTCAACACCGAAGGCGGCCCGCTCGAGTTCGACCGCAAGCCGCGGCAGGGCCATGGCGGCGGCGTCACCGAAATGGTCGGCCGCCGGCATTTCGTGCCGCATGTGCCGGGCACCCGCTTTCTCGACGCGTCCTCGGCCGGCGAATTCGCTACCGATGCCGAGCTAGCACTGGCGGCAAACTGGGACCGCACGGCGTCGAGCGTCAAGCACATGACGTTCATCGCGCTGAAGACGACGGAGGCCTGATCCGGCCGGAAGGGGCGGGCGTCAGACGTCCCGCCCCTTCGGGACACCAGGTCGGCGAATCCCAAGTTCACCCGCTGCGCTGCGTCGGAGTGATGTGAATTTTGGCGTTCGCTACAACATTCATGTTGCCCTTTGGCCAATCGACGGCACCAAACAGTTACAAGAAAGGGCGATGCTGCCTTGTCTTGGTAAGGGAGGTCACCATGAACATGAAATACAAAACAGTTCAGGAAGTGCTCCGAAAAGCGGGCATTGTCATGAGCAAGAAAGGGGAAGTTCATCGCATAAACTTCTTCAGCGGCCTGGAAGACACCGCCTACTACACGCCAAGTCTTCAGGACGCCCTGGACAGGGGCTTGGCTTTGGCGGGAGGTGCCGGAAGGGTGAAAGCAAGCGTCTTTGCCAAGTCAGCTGAAACAGGGATCTCGACCGGCGCACACGTCGGCTGACACAATTCAGGCAAGACATCGCCGCGTTGCGCGGCGGTGTCGTGAAACTGCAACAACCGAAGCTTTGCCGTCTTCCTTGCTTCGAACGGAAAAGAGGCGGATCACGCAGCGCCTGCCACCCGCTTCCTGACGGGCGGTTGGCGTCGTGACGTTCGATGCACGAGACGTGCAACGTTCCGCCCAAGCCAAAATCACAAGAAATCCCAGCCGCTTCGAAGCGGCTTTTTGCCGTGGAGGCACCATGCCCCGTTTTCCCCGACCAATCACACAGCCGGAGGCCTGAGCCATGGCCATCACCCCGCTCGACATCGCCAACATGGCGCTCGCCGTGCTCGACGAGGCGCCGATCGACAGCCTCGACCAGGACGCCAAGGCGGCACGCCTGCTCAATCTGCATTTCGACCTGACCCGCGAGGCCGAATTGACCAAGCACGCCTTTGTCTTCGCCATCCTGGCGGCCTCGGTCGCCGGCTTCGACACCGGCAGCGGCGCCGGCACGCTGAACTTCGCCTATGAGCTTCCCGCCGATTGCCTGCGGCCCTTGCCGCTGACAGGGAATGGCGAGCCGGATGGCGTTCCGCTCTCATGGCGGCAGGAGGCCGGGTTGGTCTATTCCGATCAGGCCGGACCGCGCGTCATCCGCTATGTCGCCAATCTGACCGACCCCAACGACTGGGACGCGCTGTTCACCGAGGTGCTGGTTGCGGCGCTCGCCATCAAGATCGCCCATCCGTTGACCCACAAGTCCGGCATGATCGACGTCGCCCGTAGCGCCTATGACAGGGCGCTGGACGCCGCCTACTCGGCCAATGCGATCCAGCGCGGCGGCAGATTTTCGACGACGTCCTGGGCTTTCCAGCGCGGCGACAGCCGGGGCGTCGGCCGATGACCACGCTCTATCCGGTCCAGGATGCTTTCATCCGCGGCGAGATTTCTCCCCGCTTGCATGCTCGCGCCTCGCTCGACCTTTACCGGGCGGCGCTGTCGAAATGCACGAACTTCGTCACGCTGCCGCATGGCGGCATCAGGAAACGCGGCGGCACGTATTTTTGCGCGCAGGTGAAGGCTCCGTCAAAGGCGACACGGCTGATCCCGTTCATCTTCTCGGCCGATCAGGCCTATGCGCTCGAATTCGGCGATCTCTACATCCGCGTCTATGCCTATGGCGCGCGCGTCGGCACGGTCGAAGTCGTTTCGCCTTATCCCGAGGCCGATCTGTTCGACCTGCAATTCGTCCAGTCGGCAGACCAGATGTGGATCACCCACAAGGATCATCCGGTCAAAGTGCTGACGCGCACCGCGCACACGACCTGGACGCTCGCCGATTTCGTCTTTCTCGACGGCCCATACGACAAGATCAACACCACGGCCACGACGCTAACGCCGGCCGCAACCGGCAACGCCATGCCGGTCATGGTCGCGAATACGCTGCCAAGCGGCACGGTCAGCAACAGCAACGGCTCATCCGACGTGTGGCAGGTGTTCGATGGCGACAAGCAGAAGGGGGAGAACATAGCGGGCTTTCCGAGCGGGTATCTGCGCTACCAGTTCGGCGGCGGCGGGGCCAAGACGGTCGACGCCTACTGGATTACCGCCACGAATGATCACTCAGACACTGCATCGCCGACCCAGTGGCAATTCCAGGCCTCGCACAACGACACCGACTGGACGACGCTCGACAGCCGGGACGGAGAGACGGGCTGGTCCAAGTCGGAAACCCGTTTCTTCGACGGCTTCAACAACACGGTTGCCTACGAATATTATCAGCTGCTGTTTTCAGGTGGCGGCAGCGACGGAACCGCTATCGCCGAACTGGCCCTGCACGAATACGCGCCGTCGCAAACGCCGTTCGATCTTTCGGCCTCCTCGATCGTCGGCATCAACGACGGCATCGGCTTCCAGACCAGCGATATCGGCCGCGCCATTCGTCTGCTTGGCGCGGATGGCTTCTGGCGCTGGGCCAAGATCGTTGCCCGGACCAGCACCACGGTGGTCACGGTCCATTTGTACGGGCATGCTCTGCCCGATCTCAGCCCGATCATTCGCTGGCGTCTCGGCACGTTCGTGCCCGGCAAGTATGTCCAGAGCGGTTCGCTTTACGAGGAGCGCCTGGCGTTCAGCCGCAAATTCTCGGTCTATGCCTCGCAAACCGGCGATTTCGACAACTTCGCCACCGGCGAGAAAGACACCGACGCGCTGGAATTCGTGCAGGCCGGCGGCGGCCAGGCCAATGACATTACGTGGGTGGCGGAATCGGACGGCGCGCTGATCATCGGAACGCTTGGCGGGGTGAGGGCGCTGTCGGGTTCCGGCATCGACGAGGCGCTGACGCCGTCCTCGTTCAAGAACCGCCGGTCGCGGACTTTCGGTTGTGCCCCGCTGCGTCCTGTCGATGCGGGACAGTCGTTCCTCTATGTCACCCGCTCGCGGAAATCGATCGCCGAGCTGACGCAAAACGCCACCGGCCGCTTCAGCTCCGACGATGTCGGTCAAATATCGGAGCACATTCCCAAGAAAGGCGTCGTCGAACTCGCCTTCCAGACCGACCCCGATCCGCTGCTGTGGTTCCCGCTCGGGGATGGCGAACTCGGCGGCTACACGCACCAGCCGTCGCAGGACGTTCGCGGCATGCACATCCACCAGATCGCCGGAAGCTTCGCAGGATCGAACTGGGCCGTTGTCGAAAGCGCCGTGGTGACGCCCGGCCAGGACGGCAACGACGATCTCTGGCTGATCGTCAAACGCACGATCGGCGGCGTGACCAGGCGCTATATCGAAATAAAGACCGCGCCGTTTGAGTATGGCGGGATCGGCGATGCATTCGAAGTCGACTGCGGCCTGACCTATGATGGCGTCGCTGTGGGCACGGTCTCAGGGCTTGATCATCTCAACGGCGAAACAGCCGACGTCCTGGCCGATGGCAAGGTCTACAAGGGCCTTGCTGTGGCCGCTGGCGCGGTCTCGCTGCCCGATGGGACTACGGCAGCCAAATGGCAGGTCGGGCTCGGCTACCAGTCCGAAGCCAACACGCTGGAGCTCGATGTCGGCGGCCGCGACGGATCGATCGTCGGGCGGCGCAAGAAGGTGGCCAAGCTCATTCTTTCGCTGCTGGAAACCGACACAACCGGGCTTCAGGTCCAGTCGTTCATCCGCGGCCGCTGGGAGCAGGTTCGCATCCCGTCCGTGGTTGCACCCGACGGCGTGGCGAAATTGTTCACCGGCAATGTCGAGGTGCCAATCGCCAATAGCTGGGAAGGGCAGGGGCGGGTGAAGATCCGCCACGTCAATCCAACGCCCTGCACGATCAGGGCGATGACACCGGTGTTCGACGCCGAGCCTTAGGAACTGCTGATCTCCCCCCTCGAGGGGGAGATGTCGCCGAAGGCGACAGAGGGGGTCGGTTCGTCCTGACGCGGCCTCCTATCGCCTCCATCGCGGGGGAAGAACGCCGGCGCCCCACGCGAGACGACCCCCTCTGGCCTACCGGCCATCTCCCCCTCGAGGGGGGAGATCACTCGCTCCGTCCTCCATCGCTTCCCCAACCAAGGAACCCACCCGTGACTCAAATCCCCCATGCCGAAGACCTCGGCAGGGCGCGGACGGCTGCCGATTTCGCTGCCATCCGCGCCTTGCTCGACACCGACCTCAACGATGCGATCGCCCGCAAGGGCGAGCTGGAAACGGAAAAGTTTCACGCGATCTTCGGCGCCGGCAATTTGACGGCGGCGCGTGCCGCATTGGACGACTGCAACGCTGAAATCGCGCTGATCGAGAAAACCATCGAGGACGCGGACGAGCGCCGCGTTGGCGCCCCCCTGGACGAACCCCCCGCCGAAGCCGTCGCCGCCACGCCGGCGCCGGGCGACGAGGTCAGGACAAAGGCCGAGACGCTCGGCGAGCGCTGGCGCACCGTCCACTGGCTGATCGAACAGCTGCGCCAGGAGCTGTTCGCGGCCGATGTCTTGAGCCGCGCCATCATCGCCGCCAACGGCCTTTTCGATGCCGACGGCGCCGTCGACCTGAATATCAACCTGACCACCATCCGGCGCACCGCCATGGCCGGCCCGCGGGCCGCCGCGCCGTCGCGTCTCAGCCGCCCGGCGATCCAGGCCGACCGGCTGCTTTTGTCCTTCCTCAGCCCCGGCGGCGTGCTCGACCGGCGGCCTTCGATCGGTGCGCCGGTCGACGGCATCAAAAGCAAATTCATTCCCGCCGGCGAACGAGGCTGACCATGTGCACACTAGCTCTTATCGGTACGGCGCTTTCGGTCGGCGGCGCGCTGGCGGAAGGCCAGCAGTCCAAGCAGATGGCCGACTACCAGGCCAAAGCCTATGAACAGCAGGCGCGGGCCGACGCCCAAAGCTCGGCCTTCGAGCAGGGCCAGGAGCGCCATAAGCAGGATCTGCTGCAGGCCCAGGCGCGTGCCCAGGCCGGCGCTTCGGGCGTCGCCATCGCAGGTTCGCCGACCGAGGTGCTGGCAGCCAATGCCAGGCAGGGCCAGCTCGACCTCAAGGCGATCCAGTACGGCTCGCAGCTGCGCCAGAACGGTCTCGCCACGCAGGCGGCGATCGCGCGCTTTTCCGGCAGGCAGGCGGTCGGCGCCTCGATCTTCAAGGCCGGCGGCAACCTCGTGTCGGGCATCTCCGGCCTCTACGACCCGGCCAAGACGGTGACGTTCGGCAGAAGCGCCTTCCCGCCGGCGCCGGGTGGAGGCCTCTACTGATGGCCACCATCCCGCTCCAGCTTGCCCAGCGCCGCCTCGACACCGGCACTGTGGCCTCCTATCCCAACGGCTCGCCGGTGGGCGCCGCCATGCAAGGCTTTGGCGACGAGCTGTCGGCGATAGCCGAACGCTTCCGGCAGCAGAAGCAGCAGCAGGATGCATTCGACGCCGACATTATCGGCCGCGAGCTGAACGCACGCATCGCCCACGCCGAGGCCGTGGCGGTGCAGACCGCGCCGGCCGACGGCGGCGGCCTGCACGACTTCATGTATGGCCAACTCGATCCGCGCAGCGACGGCGCCGTCAAGCCCGGCCTGTTCGACCAGATCTTCGACGACACCGGAGCGAAAGTGCCGGAGGGCGAACGCGCCAATTTCCTGGCGCAAAAGCAGGCGTTGCGTCTCGCCGGCTCGGCCCGCATGGCCGCGCAGCAGCACGCGCGGCGCCAGAACTATGAGCAGGCCGAGTGGAGCAAGGTCGAGGACGGTTACACAAGCGCCATCGCGCAGGGCGACCCGGACGACACAGGAACATTCGAGGCGATCAGGCAGAGCGGGCTCGAGCTGATCGGCAAGATGGGCAACCCGCTTGCCCGGCAAGCCGCCGAGGCCGCCTGGCGCAGCAACACGGCAAAGGCGCTCGCCCAGGCGATGATCGCCAAGGACCCGAAGCGCGCTGCGGAGGTGCTGGGGACTGGGCCGGTCTCAACGGACGGCAGGACTAAGGACGATACCATCGAAGCTGTGGGCGGACCTCGGGCGAGTGGGTCCAGCGTGCTGGCGACGCGCGAAGCGCCCGTAGGTGGCCTTCCGTCCGACGAAACACCTATCCGCACGGGTTCCGTGGGGCCCGTCGGAAATACGGCTTGGGCTGCCGCAGGACCCTGGATTGCCGACTTGTCGCCGGACACGGTTCAGGATCTTGGCCGGAAGGCGCAAGTAGCGACTGCCGCAAGCCTGGTCGATGCGCGCACGAATATCGACCTCGCCTTGCAGAACGCGCCGGCTGCCATTGCCAATACCGGCAGCTATTCTGGCAAGACACCGGGTGCCGAAGACTTCACTGCCGTGTACGGCGCCGAAGATGGCGGCAAGCGTCTCCAAGCCTTCGACATAACGGCTGATATCGGCCGCGCGGTTTTCGACATGCGACCCGTCCCGAACCAGGCGATACACGCCGAGATTCGGGATTTTGAACCCGGCCCCTACGGCTCGCCGGAAGAGCGGGAGCAATATGAGATAAGGGCCGGCGCCGCGCAATTGGTGCTGGGTGCCAGGCGCGCCGATCCCGCCGGTTACGTCGGCCAACTGTTCCCGAACCATGCTCCGGACTGGGATAAGATCACAGCTCCTGAGGATTATAAGGCTGCCGTCACCTGGGCCGTCGCTGCTCAGCAGGAGTTGGGCTTCGACCGAATACTGCCAATGCCCTGGGCCGTAGCTGGCCAGCAGGCGGCGAAATACATCGACCAAGGTGTGCCGTTCGAAAAGCGCCTTGCCAAATTGAGTTCGATCGTCCTGGCGGTTCGCGATCCTGATGCCCGCAAGGCGACAACCCAACAGATTTCTGTGGCGGCGGAAGCCCAGTGGCGAGCCGAGGCCGCCCAAGATCCGAACGTCGCGCCAGAGTCGTTGGAAGCCCAGGTTGCGGTGCTCAAGAACGGGCTGGCGTGGATCGGGGAACATCCGGCCCAAGCCCAGTACAGCGCCATGCCGTGGCTACAGCAATTCGGCTTGGCGTTCTCGGATGTCGGCCGCCTCACGGCTAAGGGCGCGGCCGCCGGCGGTGCGGATGCGATCTCCGCCGGGCTGGACTCCGTTTGGTCGGGAGGAAACTACCAGCACCTCCTCGAAGATGAACAGGCCAAGACCGAGGACGCCGAGGACCGGGCCGGCTCGGCCGGTTGGGCGGCGGAAGCCCTCGGCACCGGCTTAAGCGGATATGGCCTGGCGGAGAGTTTGTTCGGTTTGCTGGGCCGGGCAAGCGTTGGCGCGGCGGCAGAGAACGGCTTGATCGGTCTTGCTGCCCGAACTGGCGTCGGGGGTGTGGCGGGTGGCACTTATGGCGGGGCATACGCCTTCAACACAGGACAGAGCGTCCCCTGGGGAATTGCCAACGGCGCGCTTTGGGGGGCGGGCGGCAATGTCCTTGCCGAAGGGCTCAGTGCCGTTGGCAGCCAGGTGTTGGCAAGGCTTGCCGGGCGTTCTGCGAATGCTAAACCTGATATCGTACTGGATAGTGGGGCTCCCCCGGTTTCTGTCAATGCAGAAGAGATTCCGATCTCGACCGGCAAGGCCCGAGAAATAAGGAGGCCCTATACGCATTTGGAAGATCCTCCCAACGTTGCGTCCGGCAAGGATCCAACAAAGAAGCAGAGGATAGCTATTTTCGAGGAAAATAAAAGGGTGAATGATGGAATTTTGAGATCGGATGAGAGTGGTATAGAAATAATTCCAGCAAAGAAAAGCAAAAGAGGCGTAACTCCTCAAAAAAATGAAGCTCATATCGATGACATAGATCCGGTTAATCCCGCTGACAAGACAAAATCGTCAGGATCAAATAGCTATAAAAATCTTCGTCTTACGGCTGGGTTTGAGAATATAGAAAAATCGAACAAATAGGTGACATATGACCGAATGGAAGTTCGAAAACCCAAAAAACACAGCCGTTATTTCGACTCGGAAGATATTAGGGGGGGCGGCTGGATTGCGTATGTGTCACATGATGATGACGGCGACGATAATGAGTCGTGGCAATTCTACGGAAATGAAGCTGAAGTTGATCAGGATGACCTAATTTTAGTGGCCTTGGTCGAGGTGGTCGAGCTTGATGGAACTGTTGCACAGTTGGCGGATTTGCCGTTAGGCTGGCGTGCGTGGCGCGATACAAAGTCTTCGCCATGGAAGCGCGACAAAATCACCTAAACACATTCTGAATGGTAGCGGAGTTTACTCTGCTTTGACCCGGTGAAAGTAAAAAAGGCGTTACTCCTCCGCCAACGAATCACAGTTTGATCACATCGATCCGCTTATTCCAGTTGATCCGACAAAGACTCCCGGATCGAATAGTTACACCAATGCAAGGATGGTTGCAAGAATTCGAAACAGAGAAAGTGGAACAAATAGGCGCTGTGATGACTAAATGGGAGTTTGAAGACCCCAGAACGTAGCTGTTTTTGTAAACAGGAAAGCTATACGCAATGGTGGGTGGGTTGCTCGCGTCGTGCATGATGATGATGACGGATCATGGCAGTTTCACGCGGATGAATCCGAAGATTTCGATGAAAGCGATATTATGATCATAAGCCTGAAAAATATGGTTGAAAAAGACAAGACTATTATGCAGTTGGCTGATTTACCTTACGGCTGGTATGCTTGGCGCGAGACAAAAACCTCGCCATGGAGGCGAGGCAAAACCCTCGACGAACACCCAGAATCGGAGCGGAGTTAGTTTCGACTTCCAATTGTAACGGTTGACATGGGTGATTGCGACGCTGAGCGGCGGAGCCGACAGCGGTGCAAGAAACCGGGGCGTCACTTCGCACGGAGCGTTCTGGCAAGGACCAATCAGCCCACGGGCCGGAATATGGATGTGTCTCACGAGAAAGCGCTGGCCGACGGGGGGCAGATCACCTCTCAAACATCACGCATCGTGCGAGAGCAGATCATATTAAACACCATGGCGATGCAAGAGACTATGCTCGCTGGGCAAGAAGAAGATGGCTCAAGCAAGAAATGAAAGGGAACACAAGTGGTCGAGAGAAATTATAGCGACGTCAAACCCGACTTGACTAGCGTCACCCGCTTGCCGTCGGCTGACAAAAGCACAGGCGATGAAGAGCTTGATGCTGCACGTCTGGAAGCCCGAAAATATCTTGATTTCTATGATTGGGTTTCAGACATCAAGGGGGAGTACCTTGGATACGGTGCCGATGGCATAATCTATATTTCCTCTTCGAGATTGTTCCGGGCAGGCCAAAAGTTGACCCATGGATATGGGTAATCGTCGGCGATGTGCCCCTGACATATCTGCCGGCTGTGGACGCCAAGACTCCATACGAGGCGCTGGATGGATATATCGGCGCCATGGAAGAGTGGGTCGAAGCTGCGCGACGGGGGGACTCGGTGGCAGATCTAATCCCGGTCAATGTGCCGGCTAGCCCAGCCAACGCCGAAATGTTGGATAGCCGTCTCAAATTTCTCGACGAAAGGGTATTGCCGGAACTTCGAGAGTGATCGGTTGCCGCTTGTCGGCAAGCGCCGTCGGTTCCTTGACGAGAACTGCTTCCGTTGCTCCCAAAGTGATGTACAGCCACGCTCCGTCGCTCGTCGCTGATGCAGGCCCGGCAGTCGGCTCGACCGGGTCAGCGCTGGCGCTATCACCGGTGAGTACGCCACTCCGGCGATGGCAACCACTCCGGGGTTTGGTGCCACTATCGGGCCAGCGGTCTGATTGTGGTCACGATGCTGGCTTATGGCCTGCTAACCGCCGGGCGGTCAGTTTGGCGGTCCGGATCGCCTCCTGTTTCAGATGAAGGATTGACCTGTTGCGCACAGACACTTTTCCGACCATGGCAAGGATCGCTTTTCTGCTTACCTTGGCCGGCGTTCTCCTGCTCGCGCTTTCGCCGGTGCGCTTCCTGCAGGAGTTGGACATGGGCTTCACCTTCCACCATGACAAGCTCAACCACGCCGCGGCGTTCGCTGTGCTGGCGGCGCTCGGAAGCCTCGGCTGGCCGGAACACAAGACGAGGCTGGTCGTGCTCCTCGCTCTTACCGGCGCGGCGATCGAGCTGCTTCAGGGCGCCCAGCTGATCGCGCGCGATATGGATATCCTCGACTGGGTCGCCGACTGCGCCGGCATGGCCTGCGGGCTGGCGGCCATGGGCGGGACAAGAAGGCTCATTGGCGGGCTGCTATAGCCCTGGACCGCGCTGCTCACTATCCGCAAAATCGTCCGTGAATACACCGGCTGCGCCGGATAGCGCGGTGTCCGGCCGCGTAGCTTAAGTCTCCCACCGACAGCACCGAACCCCTTCCAGCCTCGCTTATGCGGGGCTTTTTTTATGGAGCAAGCCCTCATGTCCCGACCTGCAACTGCCGCCGTTCGCCTCCTGACCGGCGAACGCGAACCCGTGCGCCTCGCAACCACGGCCGACATCCTCCTGCACGGCCTGCAGGCCATCGATGGCGTGCCGGCCGAAATCGGCGACCGCGTGCTGGTCAAGGACCAGGCCGACCCGACGCAGAACGGCATCTACACGGCGAGCGAAGGCGAATGGTTCCGCGCCGCCGACGCCCGCACTACCCGCACCCTGCAGAAGGGCACGACGGTCCGTACCCAGATCGGATCGGTCAATGCGGACCGCGTGTTCGAGTTCACGGCCGACGAGCCGGCCGTCGGCGCCGATGCCATCACCATCGCCGCATCCGTTCCGCCCGACATCGTGGACGTGGTCGATGAGGTCGAAGCGCTGCGCGATGAAACCCAGGCGCTGAAGGATGCTGCCGCAGCCAGCGCCGGCCAGGCAACCGCCAGTGCCGCCGCTTCCGCCGCGAATGCCGGCCAAACCACTGCCGACCGGGCTGCGACCAATTCCGATGCCGTCGCCGCCGCCGCCGCAGTCATCAGCGCCCAGGCTGCACGCGACGCTTCGCTCTACGGCAAGGGCATTTTCCCGACGACGGCGGCGGCAATCGGCTTCGGCGTCGTCGGCAACGGTGCGATCACGGCGGGCTCGGGCGGCGCCAACGGCACGTTCGACCTGGCGTTTACCGGCGGGACCGGTTCGGGCGCCGCCGGCCGCTTCGTCGTGGCGGGCGGCGCGCTGACGCAGATACTGATCACGGCGCCGGGCTCCTACACAGTGGCGCCGACGTTCAGTTTTGCGGCGTCGGCAGGGCTCGCCGGCGCCGCCGCCGCGGCGGTGCTGGGCAGGAATGTCGATGTCGGCGAGTATTTCTGGACCGAAGCTTCGACTGGTGTGCTTGGGCTGTACAATGTCACGGCCGGGCCTGTGGCGGCCGATACGGGCGTTCGCGCGGCAACGGCGGAAATTGCCCTGATCAGCTCAAGGATCGTCGGACGCGTTCCGATCACGGGTTCCGTCGGCGGCACGGTGATTACGAACGACAGCGTCTATTTTTGGCCTGGATCGCTGTCGACGGTCGATGAATATCTGTCGACCTTGGAGCTTGGATTTGGCATCGTGCCGGGGACAGCCCACATCGTTATTGCCCACGTCGAGGACAACGGGACGCTTAGCCTGGTTTCCGACCAGACAATGTCGGTTCCAGCCGGCCCGTCGTCTGTTGTTTCAGGGCTTTCGATCCTGAAGCCTGCCGGCAGCGTCATGGGCCTCCAGCGCACTGGCGCTGGTAGCTGGTACTACACTGCCGGGGCAATTCCGAACGGCGAAGTCGAGTGGTTCACGGCGGCGGTTCCGGCCTCGCACACTGCCAAGACTATAGGCGCTGTAAATGGTCCGCAGTGGAAGGCGACCTTCACCGGCGAAGTCGCCGTCAAGGCGCGTGCTGCCTATACCACAGCAAACGGTCTCGTTTCCGCTGTCGGCGTTAGCCAGGAAATCGGCTGGCCGACGCTGGTCAACACGGGGTCGGACGTTCCGGGCAGCTACAGCGTCGTCATGCAGACGCCAGCGCCGGCCGACGGCCATATTACAGCGGTCGACGTTGGCGCTGGCGCTGGCGCCGGCGCTGCGCTCATTCATGTAGTGGACTATCTCGGCGGGTTGGTGGTCAATGTCCTAAGCACATATGCGGTGACGCTGGTCAACGGGGTCGCTCATATCCCGCTGGGTATCCCAATCCCAGCCGGCAAATATCCGGCGATCAGCGGTGGCGCCTACAAATTTCAAAACAACGTCAACCCGCAAGGCATCCCGGCATGGATCAAATCAGGCGCGCTGTCGAATGGCGCGACCGTAGCATCGTCCGCCCAGCATCGGTACGAGGTCCGCTTTACGATCAAGACCGGTCTGCTCGCCGATGCCGACCGGGCCTTGACCGGCGGCGCCAGCAATACCGGCATGAACCTGCTGGCTGACGCCGATCCGAACGTCGTCGTCGATGCGACCGCGCTGTTTGCGTCCGCGGCGAGCGCTCATCCCAATCCCTATGTGCCGCCTGGAAATTTCGCCTTGACGGCCATTCCCGCATCTGGCGACGGTTTTTGGGGACCTGGCAAGCCGGCCGTCAACAGTAAGCGCTTCTTCATTCCGCGCCGGCCGTCGCTGCAAAATCTCTATGACGGCTTTCGCGCGACGATGGCCGAACACATCGCCAACAACGATGTGCTCTGCCTGATCGCCGATAGCATCGGCCATTGGGCGCTTGCCAGCGACGGGCCGAAACACTGGTTCAACCTGGTTACGCGTTTTGCCAATATCGGCATTGCCGACGATGAACCGGGCATGACTGCTTTGCGGCCAAGCTCTACCTATCTTCCGACTTTCTATGGCGTCACCGTCGCCGGGAGCGTGTTGACAGGGTCGCGCGGGCCGATCGGCGAGAGCATCATCCTCGCCGCCGGCGCGTCCTTGGCGTTTACCGGCACCTATGAACAGGTCGACGTCCACTACACTCAGGACGCCGCTCAGGGATCGCTTGTCTTTGTCTTCAACGGCGGCGCGGCGTACAAAACCGTCAACTGCGCCGGCGCCCTGGCGCTTGATCAGTATTCGGGGCCTTCGCTCACCGGGCAGGCGGCAAGCGGCAATTACACTCTTACGGCTGTCGGCGGTCCTGTCGAGATTACCGGGCTCATCAGGCTTGGCGTCAAGGCGGCCGGCTCGCGTCCGCGCCTGCGCACCTTGCGCGCGGCACACGGCAGCTATGCCTTCTCGTCATTCAACACCGCGCGTCTTACATCGGCCGCCGCTCAATGCGGCTACGCCGGCGGCAAGATCGTGCCCATCCTGGCGCTCGGCATCAATGACAGCTTTGGCACGCCGCCGGCCACGATATCGGCAAACATCGCAACAATCATCAACACGTTGGAAGCGGCCGCTGCACCGCGTATCCTTGTGATGCCGCCGACGCGGCCGTCAGCCGCATGGGATGCAAGCTACACGGGCGGTCGGACCTATGATGCCGCCCTTGGCGCAATCCGTCAGACCTATCGATCGCGCAATGTGCTGACCATCCCGATCGACGGCTTCGACTACATCAATTCGGGAAACTATCAAGAGGGCTTGCATTTCAACGATGCCGGCCATGACGGCAATGCGCTGCGCTTCATCGAACAAGTCGCGGAAAGGGGATAAGCAATGGCATTCGCTATTCAGCATAAGGGCGAAATCATCACCGAGCTCGAGGAGGGCGAGGAATGGCTGGTGGTGGGCGCAATGATCATGGTCGCAAAGCCGAAGGATCCGGCACACAGCCGCGAAATCCCGGTTCCTGACGGCGACATTGAGGGTCTCGTTGAGGTCTGGGTAGGCGGCGCCGTAGTCGACGCTGGACGCCATTCGCAGGCAATGGCAGGATGAGGTCGGCGGGGGCTATCCTTGGAGGATTGTCCCATGGCGCATGCCGGCAGCATCATCGACATCTATGACGACTATTACGCCGATGGAAAAGTAGCCGCAAAACGGGACATAGCTTCAAACCAGTCGGTCGGGCACATCGAAGCGGTCATTCAAGGCCAATTCTTCGACAGGATTCTTGACATCGGGGCGGGCGAAGGTGCGGTGCTGGATAAGCTGAACAGGAAGGGGCTCGGTAAGAAGCTTGGCGCCGTCGAGATTTCGAAGAGCGGCGTCGAGGCCATCAAGGCAAGAAAAATCGCCAAACTGGACAGCATCGACGTATTCGACGGCTATCACATCCCTCATCCCGACAAGTCGTTCGATCTTGGGCTTGCCATTCACGTCGTCGAACACGTCGAGCACGAACGGATGTTTCTGAGGGAGGCGGCTCGGGTCTGCGAGAAGCTCTATATTGAAGTGCCTTTGGAGCATACGCGAGATCTCAGCAAGGCCATTCGGATGTCAGGGCCGTATGGGCATATCAACTTCTACACGACCCAAACGTTTGAAAACCTTCTCAAAACGTCTGGGCTAAAGGTCGAACGGCTAAAGGTTTTTGCGCACGACCTCGCTTATGAACAGCACCTGGCTGGCGAAAAAAAAGGATGGGTAAAACACAGACTGCGGACCGAATTTCTAAGGTTTGCACCCAAGACGGCGATGCGCAGCATGGCCTACATGGCCGGAGCTCTGTGCTCAAGTCGCTGATCTAGCAGCAGCGCCGCCGATTTGCTTTGCAGGATTACCGCCGACCATACTAAAGGGCGGCACGTCTTTCGTGACGACAGAGCCCGCACCAACGACCGATCCCTTGCCGATCGTTACGCCCTTGAGAATAATAACGTTGAAGCCGATAAAAACACTGTCTTCAATCTTCACTGGCGCAATGGTGATCTTTGACCAGTCCTTTTTTCCCTGATGCCAGTCGGCGACATCTTCCCTGCGGTCTTGCCAACCCGTCGCGTGTGAGTTGTGATCGACGACTGTGGTACCCCAACTAATGATCACGTCATCCCCGATTTCGATCTTCTCAGCCGCCACGAGGTGGCTCTTGCCGATATAGGATCTTTTTCCAACGGTGATCTTTGCATCGGCGCGATCGAAGGAAAAGACGCTGTTGATGATGCATTCTTCGCCGATCGCATGCTTGCCTCGCCGCAAACTGCGGACGCTCCGCAAACTTAGCTTCGTTGCGGGGCCGGAGTTGATGCCGGCTAGGCGGTAGAGGAATGGTGGAACGAATGGCATATCAGTTGCGGCCGAAGCGCGACTTTCGCACCCTCTCAGCGAAAAGCTGCGATCGCTCGAAGAAATGCTTCCAATGTTGGTGTTCAGATACCCCTTCGAAGAATGCCCGCGCCGCGTCTTCGAGGTCCGAATCAATAATTGCACGTGGGATCGGTGGCTCGTCGGCTAACTGAGCCGACAACCGAAATCGGCTGTTCGCAATAGACAGGTCAGCCTCCATCATCCATGCGTCTCTTTACGGCCTAGCTATTGCGACAAGCGGCGGCGGTTTGCAAGCTTGCGAGACGACCGCGTCCGCCACTGTAGACGCTGCTTGAAAATCGCCGAAAGGCGTCAGAAGATCGGGAGTCGCTCGAGGTCGCACCAACATCGCACGGCAACTCGACAAGAAATCCTTGGGGAGGCAGTATTTCGGCTAGGGTTCATCGCCGACCCAGACCCACCGCGGCAGAGCCGCTACCGTCTGCTGTCCTGCGGCTTCTGGTGCGGGTCCTGGGATTTCGACCACCAGACAAAATACAGCGAGCCCATCTTTATCACAGGCACGCGGCGGTCGCGTTCCCTGGCCCGCAACTCACGATAGGTCTTCATCTTCAGAGTGCCGCCCGGCAACCTGATACGCACTGCCATCGGTCCAACTCCCGTTGTGCAACGCAGCAATTTTCGTGCAATGCGGTAAGTAGAGACCTTCCGTTGCGGAAGAGTCAACAGCAGGGTCATCAACTTATTTTGCGAGCTGCGGAGGCTTCGCGGTGCCGGGCGGGCAGGGCCGGCCGAAGGAGCTTTATCCTGGCGACTGATCATCAATCAGGCGCTGGCGGTTCGACCACCAGGTGAAATAGATCCGGCCGATCTTGACGACGGGTATGCGGCGGGCGCGTTCGCGGTCGCGCAATTCGCGGTACACCTTCACCTTCAGTGTGCCGCCAGGCATCCTGATACGCACCGCCATCGATTCCGCCACCCCATTGTGCAATGCAGCATCAGAGACCTTCCGCTGCGGAAGAGTCAATGCCTGCCCGCTGACTATTTCTGGGACTAGTCGAGCGGTCTTGAGGTTTGGGCGCGCGCGGCCGTTCCCGATCCCGCACGGAGGCGTCATTGCTCAGTCGGCATCGTCTGGTGCGCGGGCTATTTCCTCGGCGAGGATTTTCTGGGCGAGGATGGGCGATCGGACACGCCGCTCGGCCACCAGATGACGAAGTAATTGCCGACCTGCCAAACCGGCACCTCGCGATTCTGCTCGCGGCGCCGCAGCTCGTCCCTTTTCTTGATCTTCAAAGTCCCGCCTGGAAGCCTGATTCTTATCGTCACGTGTCCTCCCGTACCCGCTACAGGTACGAACGATAGACGGGAACAGTTTCATCCCGGCTAAGCAATTTCATCCAGGTCGAGCAATTTCGGGCGCGGTAGACGCAGGAACCGGGACCTGAGCGAGATCGCCGGAACTGGCTTCATTTGAAGAAATCCGCAATGCCGTTGATGGCCAGTACCGCATAGACGATCGGTCCGGCGATAAACGCACAATAGAGGCAGAGGATCGCCGCCAGCACCGCGAGCAGCGGCTTGTCGCGACCGACGGCGCGGAGTTCGGACTTCACCGACCAGCGCGCCGCAGCGGTTTGTTCATCATCAGACATGTGCACCATCCCGCGGCCATTTCACACGGCAGATCGAAAACATCAACCTTCCTTGCCACGGCAACATCGGCACGGGCTGTCGCCCAATTCTGCTTTGCCGCCACGCATCTGCTTTTTCAACCTCAAAACCTTGCCCGCGAGGGCGGAAAGGACTGCCCATGGACATGACGTTCAGGGGCGCCGCCAGGCGCCTCGATGACATAGATCTGCCGAAACTCGGTGCCCGGATCGGCGTCGGCGAGGACGAGATGCACGCGTTCCTCGATGTTGAAACCAGCGGGCACGGCTTCGACGCCGTTGGCCGGCCGGTCATCCTATTCGAACCGCACGTCTTCTACCGCAACCTGTCGGGCGCCAAGCGGGCACAAGCGGTAGCCGCCGGCCTCGCTTATCCGAAGTGGGGCGCAAAGCCCTATCCCAGGGATAGCTACCCACGGCTCAGGGCAGCTTGTGCGATCGACGAAACCGCGGCGCTCAAATCCGCTTCGTGGGGGCTGGGTCAGGTCCTCGGCGAAAACCACGCCGCCGCCGGCTTTGCGACAGTGCAGGCCATGGTGGAAGCCATGATGGCCGACGAGGAAGCCCAGCTTGAGGCCGCGATCAACTTCATCAAGACGAACAAGCTCGACGACAATCTGCGCAACCATGACTGGACGGGCTTCGCCAAGGGCTACAACGGCGCCGGCTATCGCAAAAACTCCTACGATACCAGGCTTGCCGAGGCCTATCGCAAATGGTCGCGCATCAAGGACACGCCCTGGCCATCTGCCGGTCCGGTGTCATCCGCGGTTGTCCCCGCAGCCCCGCCAGAGCCCGCGAAGCCAATCGCCGTTCCACAACCGACCGCCGCGCCCTCTGCGCCTTCTGTGGCTGTCGCCAAGCCCGGCTTCTGGGCAGCGCTGATCGCAGCCATCCTGAAACTATCAGCCATCCTGAAACTGTTTGGAAGGAAATGACATGTGGACCCGGATCAAGAGCTTTTTCCGCGACAGCGAAACAATATTCTGGGCGCGGCTTCAGGCGGCCATCGGCGTCATCGCGGCCATCGTTACCTATGTCGGCCCGCAGGTTCTTTCGCCGATCATCCCGGGGGAATGGTTCCCCTGGTTCCTCGTCATCAACGGCGTTTTGACCGAGTTCCTTCGCCGTCGCCGCGCGGAGGATCTGTGATGGCAGCGCTTCTCAGCATTCTCAGCGCCATCCTCGGCAACAAGGTCGTCATGACGGTATTCGCTGCTGCGGCCGGCGGCATCGGCCTTTACGTTGCCGGCGGCATCAACCGGGCGAAGAAGGAGGCGGTCAAACAGGCCGAGGCAAAAGTCGCGGCCGCCGAGGACCGCCTCGAAATGAACCGGGAGGCCGCCGCCGAAGGGCGCACGGCCGCCGGCATGACCGATGCGGCAGCAAGAGCGGAGGCTCAGAAATGGGCAAAGCGCTGATCCTTTGCCTGGCGCTCGCCGGCTGCGCGACAACCACGCCGGCCGGCAATCCGCGCCAGGTCTGGTGCGACCACAACCAGCCGCGCCGGCCATCGGCGGCCGTGGTCGCCGCCATGACCCGGCCCGAGCTCGACGAGATGAACGCCTTCAACGGGCAGGGTGCCAGATGGTGCGGGTGGACGCCATGATGCACGAATTGCTCGACGTCCTGGGCATCAAGGCACCGGTCCTGGTCGCCGGCCTTTCCGGCGGCATTTTGCGGGCCTTGTCGCGCCACCGCTACAAGGTCCGCGAGATGGTGGCCTCGCCGATCTGCGGCGCGCTGGCGGCGGCCTATCTGACGCTGCCGGTCGTGCATTATTTCCGCGCCGCCGGCCTGCCTATTCCTTCTCCGGACGACGACACCACGACGCTCGCCGCGGCGTTCCTCATCGGCGTCTCGGCGATGTGGATTTCGGACATCGTCTTCGAAATGATCGTGCGCCGGTTCGGGCCGGTGAAGGAGGAGTAAGCCGCCCAAGCCCGACGAAATAGTGACGTTCAGTTGGAGCCCGGGGCGCCGCCAGCAGCGGCCGCGCGTTGTGTGGTTGGCTATCGATGCATGGGGGGATTACAAAAGAACTGCGGGCGCCGCATAAGGAGGGTGTGTGT
>NZ_JAMYQL010000046.1:0-36784 GCF_040320865.1 Mesorhizobium sp. M0598
GCTTCTGTCCTCGAATGGCATCCCGAACCCCCTCGCGCAAAAGCGCAAAACTGTTCGCGATGTCCTCGCACATCTGTTCGCGATGTCTCCGGTCCAAACACCCACAAGGGGGAGGGGGACGATGCTGCTGCTGTTTCGGCTAGAATCGTCGAAGTTTGCCGCTGAGTGGCGCTGCCGCAAAAGTTCCCCTCCCCCTTGTGGGGAGGGGTTAGGGGTGGGGGTCTTCTTCGCAAGAATCCATATGCGATCCTCTGCCCCCTGGGGGCGGTGCGCTATTCTTCGCTGCCGTCCGCCCCTTGCGTCCCGCGACGCCAATAGGCGGTGACCAGGTGCCGGTCGCGCGGCACACCCCATTCCTTGCGGACGATCCTGCGGATCTCGCGGAAATCGCCGAACTCGCATCCGCCCCAGACATAGAGATTGTCGATAAGGGCGGTGTGGTTCCGCTGCCGCAGCACCGCCGGCAACAGGCTGGCCGTGCCGGCTTCGCGCCCATGCCGATAGAGCCAGGTGACGGCAACGGCCTCGCCCGCGGCCAGCGGCATCCGATCGCCGGGACCATCGACCTCGATGAACGCTTCGGCGCGGGTTGACGGCGAAAGCTGCTCCAGGATCCTGCCGATCGCCGGAAGCGCGGTGTCGTCGCCGAGCAGCAGCAGGTTTTGCGCCTCGGGCACGCCGCCTCCGCCCGGTCCAATCATCCCGATGATCTCGCCGGCAACCGCCTTTTCGGCGAAAGCGGCCGCCGGCGTATCCATACCGGGGTGGAGGACGAAATCGACATCCAGCCAGCCGCTTGCGGCGTCCAGTGCCCGGATCGTGTAGACCCGCACGACGAGCGCGTCCTCACCCGACGGCCAGACCATCAGGCCGTCGGCGCCCATCGACGGCCACACCGGCAGCCTGCCGCGCGGCGGCAGCAGCAGCCGCACATGCAGGCCGCCACGGCCAAAGCGGCCGAGATCGTTGCCGGTGAAGCGGACGCGCTGCATATGCGGAGAAATCCGCGTCGAGGACAGCACCGTGATCTCGCGGAAGAACACCGGCGTGCCGGAATCGCTGCCATCGCCCTGCCAGGCGATGCCCCTGGTCGTGCCGAGATGTTGCGAAAAATGGCCGGCGACCGCCATCTTCATGTAGGACAGGCAGGTTTCATCCTCGGCCGCGACGCGGATCAGCACGTTGTCGTCACCGAGCGTCGCCTTCAACGAGCCGTAATGCGTGCGAAATTCCCAATGATCGGCAAGGCCGGTATCGATCTCGGATTCGCCGTGCTCGGCGCGCAGCCTGTCCATCACCGACCGGATGGCGGCACCGCTGATCCGGGTTTGCGCACGCAATTGCTCCATCGCTCAGCCTTTCGGTGCCATTTGAACCCGAGCTCGCCATACGGCGTCCTCGCCACGCCGGAATGCCACAGCCGGCCCGCTGTTTCCACTAAAAGATGATAAACATAGTCATGTTTTTGCATCAAGCCAATGAGTCCCGCGCGAGCAACGGTGGCCGTGTCGGCGAGGTGGCCTAAAGGGCCTTCAAATATCCTTCAGCTGATCACCAGGCTGGAGATGCGGTCGCCGTCCAGGGTGAACGCCATGTCGCCCTCGCCGTTGAAGCCGTTGCCAGTGACAGCGATGCGGACGTGATAGATCTCGCCCGCCGGTTCGATACGAATGATGCTAAGTTTGGACTGCACGCCGATATTGTCCGACTGGTTCCAGCGCGCAATCTGCTCGCGGCCCTTGAACGACCGGCCCCAGTCGCTCAGGAAGGCATCGGGCGTGAACGTTTCGAGGAAAGCTTTGGTGTCGTCGGCGTTGATAGCTTCGACAAAGCGGCGGATGGCATCGGGCGTGGTCATTTCCTTCCTCCAGGTGGCCTAATCCAGCCGGTGCATCAGATCGTCGTCCAGCCAGCGGGCGAAGAAATAGACCAGTTGCTTGTGCCACCACGGCCAGTCATGCGCGACATCGCCGCCCCAATAGTCGACCCAGGCCGGAATCGACTTGTCACGCAGGATCTGTTCCAGCGCCTGCGTATCGGCCAGCATCCGTTCCTCCCAGGCACCCTGCCCGCAGCAGAAGATCAGCCGCAGCGCCTTCAGCCTGACAAGCAGCCCCGGATCGACGATACCCGGTAGGTAGTCGAGCGGCGAGTTGAAGAAAATCTGTCCGTCGAGCGCGCTGCCGAAGAAATCGTGGGTCGAATAAACCCCCGACAGCGCGATGACGCCGCTGGCCAGTTCCGGAAAGCGGAAGACGAAATTCGACGAATGGTAGCCGCCCATCGAGCAGCCGCAAAATAGCGGCTTCAGCGTACGCCCGCCATTGGCCTCGGCTGCGACAGACAGGAGTTCCGGCAGCGCCTCCTCGCGCACATAGCGGAAATACGCTTCATGCCGGGCGATGCGATGGGCCGGCTCGGCATGGCGGTCGAAGAAGGATTCCGCATCGATGCCGTCCAGCGTGAACAACTGGATGCGACCGGTGTCGACGAACTCGGCGAGAGCCGAGACGGCGCCGGAATCCTCGAACTGGTAGAACCGCCCTTGCGAAGTCGGGAACACAACCACCGGTCGGCCGGCATGGCCGTAGCGCTTGTATTCCATGTCGCGGCCGAGGTTGCGGCCAAAACCCTTGTGGTAGGAAACGTCCATCGCCTCACGCCTTTTCCGCATGGATGTAGTCGACCGCCCGGCGCAGCGCCTTCGGGTCGGTGGAGCGCAGCTGATAGGCGTAGTTTCCCATGGCGCGGCTGAAAACCTCCTCGATGGCGTGATGATGGACGATCATGTCGCCATGGGCGGCCAGCACGTCGGCATGGCTGTGCACATAGTTGAGGTGCCGCTTGCGGCTGGCATAGGCGGTGAAATACTTGCCCCTGTAAGGGCCGCCGGCGGCGTCCTTGACCACCATGTCGGCCCATGCGGCATAGACATCAATATCGAAGGTGTAATTGATGGCATCGGTCATCCAGGCGCCAGGCGGCCGCATGTTGACCTCCAGCGCGATGACCCGGTCGTCCCTGGTTTCGAACAGCTCGATGTGGAAGAAGCGCTCGCGCACGTCGAACGCCTTGAGGATTTTCCTGCCGGCCTCCTCGACCGCCCGGCTGATCTCGGGAAAACAGACATAGCTCATATGTCGGTCGCGGTTGACCACCTCCATGACGCTCTGGTCGTAGCGGTGGCTGGCGGCCAGCACCACCTCGCCGTCGCGGTTGACCAGCCCGTCATAGGTCACCACCAGTCCTTCGATGAATTGCTCCATGACGAAGCTGACGCCTTCCGGCTTGTCCCTGAAGAACCTGTCGAGTTCGCCGGCGTTGGAGATTTTGAAAGTGTTCGAGGCGCCGGAGCCGGAATCCGGCTTCACCACCACGGGATAGCCGACGCGGCGGATGAAGGTCATGGCGCCGGCGCGGTCGGAGCATTTGCGTTGCGGGATGGTTTCGACGCCGCTCTTGCGGAAGAACGCCCGCATGCGGCTCTTGCGTTTCAAATTCTTGACGAAGTCGAGCTTGGTGCCGAAAATGTTGAAGTCGGTGCGGATATTGGCTTCCAGCTCCAGCCAATGCTCGTTGAGCGATTCGAACCGGTCGACGCGGCCCCATTTGTGGATGAAATGGCCGATCGCCCGGAACACCGGCTCGTACTCCTCCATGTCGTCGATGCGGTAATATTCCGAAAGGGCTGCCTTCAATTTGCCGTCCAGCGCATCGAACGGCGCGTCGCCAATGCCGAGCACGGTGGCGCCGGCCTTCTTCAGCCGGTCGCAGAAATCGGCGCCATTGGCTGGAAAATGCGGCGAGAAGAACACGAAGTTCATGGACGATCCCTCCCGGCGGTGAGCCATTGCACCCCCGCCGACAATCGACTCTGGCGCATTTGCCGGGCTCGGGGAAGAGCAACTGGATCAGGTGAGCGGCTGGGTCCGCGAAAGGTGACGCCAAAACCGTGAAATAAAAAACCCGCCTCGGCGGCGGGTCCTCGGCGCCAATCAGCACCATACCCAAATTAGTAGCATAGCTGCCGGCACAAAGCAAGAACAAAGTTGCTATAATCAGGAAAAATCGCTTGATGTCGGCGCTACGCCTTCATTGCAGCTTGGGTTCCTCGCCCCACGAAAATGGGGATAGGTGGCTCGGCGAAGCCGAGACGGAGAGGGGACTGCGCCCTACGAAGCCCCTCTCCGGCCGCGGAGCCTGTCCTCGGGCTTGCCGAAGGCAAGACCCGTGGGCGGCCACCTCTCCCGTTTCGCGACGGCGAGGAACCCAGGTCTTGAGGCTGGATCGGCAGCTTCACCCACCTCCAATGCTCCCACTTGCCTCGCTTTGCCCGCTCCTGTATGAAATCCGCCATGAGCCCGCGCGCCACCTCTTTTGCGTCCCGTCCGACCGGCATTGCCGGCCAGACCGTTCGCGCGCTTGCCTCCACCCTGCTGCTTCTCGGCCTTATCGGCGATCGCCGGGTTCGCTGAAGGAGCGCCCGGCGGTCGAATTGCCGCTCACGCGCACGCTCCTTGGCCAGTCACAAATTGGCACGTCACATCAAGCGAACGAAATTCTGGTAAAGGCGCCGCTCGCCACCAATCCGCCTGAAGCTGGATCCGCGAGCCGCCGGGAGAAAAGACGATGAACGCACGAGAAGATATCCGTCTGAATGTAGAGGAAACCGCCAAGCCCGCGAGGGGCATGCCGGATGCTGCCCGGAAGTACCAGCCCTATCCGACCGTCGGTCTTGCCGATCGCACCTGGCCTTCGAAAGTGATCGACAAGGCGCCGATCTGGTGCTCGGTCGACCTGCGCGACGGCAACCAGGCGCTGATCGATCCGATGGGCCAGGAACGCAAGGCGCGCATGTTCGCCCTGCTGCTCGACATGGGCTTCAAGGAGATCGAGATCGGCTTTCCGTCGGCCTCGCAGACCGACTTCGATTTCGCCCGCTGGTGCATCGAACAAGGCAACGTGCCCGCCGACGTCTCGCTGCAGGTGCTGGTGCAGTGCCGGCCGGAACTGATCACCCGCACTTTCGAGGCGCTGAAGGGCGCCACCAACCCGATCGTGCATTTCTACAACTCGACCAGCGAGCTGCAGCGCCGCGTCGTCTTCGAGAAGGACGTCGCCGGCATCAAGCGCATCGCCACCGATGCGGCCAAGATGATCACCGACATGGCGGCCAAGGCCGGCGGCGGCTACCGTTTCGAATATTCGCCGGAGAGCTTTACCGGCACCGAGCTCGAAGTGGCGCTGGAGATCTGCAACGCGGTCACCGAGATCGTCAAGCCGACGGCGGAAAACAAGCTGATCATCAACCTGCCCTCTACGGTCGAGATGTCGACGCCCAACATCTATGCCGACCGCATCGAATGGATGTGCCGCAATCTCGACAACCGCGAGAACCTGTTGATCTCGCTGCACCCGCACAATGACCGCGGCACCGGCATCGCCACCACCGAACTCGGCCTGATGGCGGGCGCCGACCGCGTCGAAGGCACGCTGTTCGGCAACGGCGAGCGCACCGGCAATGTCGACATCGTCACGCTGGCGCTCAACATGTACACGCAAGGCGTCGATCCCGGGCTCGACTGCTCCGACATCAACCGCATGAAGGACGTCTACGAATACTCCAACCAGCTGAAGATCCCCGAGCGCCATCCCTATGTCGGCGAGCTCGTCTACACCGCCTTTTCCGGCTCGCACCAGGACGCTATCAACAAGGGCATGAAGGCGCTACGCAAGGCCAACACGCCGCACTGGGAGGTGCCCTATCTGCCGATCGACCCGGCCGATGTCGGCCGCAGCTACGAAGCCATCATCCGCATCAACTCGCAGTCCGGTAAGGGCGGCATCGCCTATGTGCTGCATGCGGATTACGGCCTCAACCTGCCGCGCAACCTGCAGATCGAGTTCAGCCAGGCTATCCAGGCGATCACCGACTCCGAAGGCAAGGAGGTGCCGGTCAAGCGCATCTACGAGCGCTTTCTCGACACCTATGTCGACCAGCCCGGCGCGCGGCTGAAGTTCCTCGACCACCACACCTATCCCGACACCGAGGTCAAGGGCCGGCGCGTGATCGAAGCGGTGATCCTCGACAAAGGCAAGGAGGTGACCATATCAGGCACCGGCACCGGCCCGATCGACGGCTTCGTCGATGCGCTGTCGCGCCATGTCGGGGTGCCGATGTCGGTGCTCGATTATTCCGAGCATTCCATGCAGCGCGGCTCGAATGCCTCGGCCATTTCCTATGTCGAGATGGAACATCCGGGCGGCAAGCTGTTCGGCGCCGGCATCAACACCAACATCGTCGCCGCCTCGCTAGAAGCCGTGGTTTCGGCCGCCAACCGCATCGTCGGCCGAAAGCGCGGCTAGCCGAAACGGTCAGGCTTCCGCCATCGGCCCACCGGAATTTATCCGGTGGGTACGCTATCGCACCATAAGCAGATGCTTGTATGGCGGCGCCAGCGCGATATGATTGTACCTCAACCTGTGCCGAATTCGAAGGGATCGACACTTGCAGCATACCACGCCTGCCGCCCCCGCAGTGCGCGAAACGCTGGAGCGATTGCTTGCCAGCGAAACGTTCGGACGATCCGAGCGCGCGCGCAAGCTGCTCCGCTACCTGGTCGAGCGCGAGCAGGCAGGCGAAGCCGACAGGCTCAAGGGCTTCTCCATCGCGATGGACGTGTTCGGCAAGGACGGCGATTTCGATCCGTCGACCGATGCGGTGGTGCGGGTGCAGGCCGGCAGGCTGCGCGAGCTTCTGCAGCAGTATTTCGCCAATGAGGGCGTTGCCGAACCGGTCCGCATCGCCATTCCGCGCGGCGGCTATGTTCCGTCCTACGAACTCAACGCCATTCGCTTGCCGGCAGAGGCGGAGGCAGAGAACAAGCCGCAGCCGGCGACAGAGGAGGCGGCGACCGCCCCGCCCGGATCGCCGGAAGATGCCCGCAACCGGGCACATCCGGCTGCATTGCTGAGCGTTCCAGCCGTGGCCCCTGCTGCACCTTCGCTGCAGCGGCATTTGCAGTTCTTCTGGCTGGCGATCGCGCTGGTCATTCTCATGCTGGGTGTGCTGATCCTTCGCCAGGGCAGCGTGGTGTTGCTGACCGGCGGCGACACGGCGGTCGAGACCGCGGTGGCGACCGGCAGCATAGCAGCGCCTCCGGTTGAAAACCTCCCCCAGGTCTACATCGCCATCAAGGCCGACAGCGACCTGGCTCGCCGTGTCGCCGCATCGCTGCGCGCCGGCCTCAGCGGCTTCGATACCATCAATTTCATCGGCCGTGATGCCGACAGCCCGCCCGATCCAGTAACCGACGCCGCTAGCTTCGTATTCGATGTCCTGCCCGGGCCGCGTAGCGGCGACATCATGCTCGAGCTGCAAAGCGTGGCGACCGGCCGCGTGCTGCTCTCACGCAACCTGACCGCCGGCGACAGCGCCAACACCGCCATCGAGGACCAGATCTCCGGCATTTTGAGCTCGGCTCTTCCCGCCTCGGGCACGATCTACAACTACATCGAGCAGAGCGGCATCCAGACCGGGCTGACGGCGTGTCTGGTGCTCAACGGCAAATATTATCTCGACCAGAACGCCCAGACGCACGAAGCCGCCTACCGCTGCCTCGAAGATCTTGCCAACCGGGAGGCGAAGTCGTCGCTCGTCTATTCGGAACTCGCGTCCTTGCATATCGAAGCGGTCACCGACCACTATCCCTACCCCGCCGACGCGACGATCGACAAAGCGATGACGTTTGCCCATCGCGCCATCCAGATGGGCCCGACCAGCCCCTACGCGCACCGCGCCCTTGGTTATCTCAATTCGCGCATGGGCGATTCCGCGGAATCGATCCGCTGGATGCGCAAGGCCTATGAGCTCAATCCCTACGATCTCGCAATGGCCGCCGCCTATGGCTACGGGCTGGTTTTCGCCGGCAGGTACAGCGAGGGCACCCCGATCATCGCTCACGCGGTGGACATAGCCAGCGCCCATCCGACATGGTGGGATTACGGGTTGTTCGCCGGAGAGTTCATGATGGGCGACATGAACAAGGCCACGCTCGCCAGCGACGGCTTGCGAACGACGGAAATGAAATCGCATTATCTGGCGGCGCGGCTGATCGGCGCCAAGGCTGCCGGCCGCGAGAAGCTGGCGAGCAGGCTGCTGCAGGAACTGACCGCCAAATTCCCGAAATTCGCAGCCGATCCGCGCGCAACCTTCGTCGAACGAAGATATCCCGCCGATCTGACCAACCGGCTGGTGGAAGCCCTGCGCGCCGCCGGCCTTGGCGGCGCCAGCTGACGTCTCCCGGCGCGTGCACGACGTCAGGTGATCGCGAAGATTTTACTGGCCATCCGGACGGCCAAAGCGCAATTCAGACACAATTTGAACCGGCCAATCTGATCCCACATAGGTCTGATCCCGCATAGGTCTGATCCCGCATAAGACTGATCTCCGCATAAGTCTGACCTCCCGCAAAGACTGATCCGCATAAGACCGCCCCCCGGCATCCTGACTGACCCCGGCACCAAGCCATAAAGTTTGCATGACCCCATCCCTTTACGCTGCCGAACGGGGCACCGGCCCGACAACGATCGCCTTCCTGCATGGTTTCGGTGGCTGCCACGACGACTGGCGCGACGTGGCCGCGTCCCTGGCACTCGGCGCGCGGACGTTGGCCTATGATCTGCCGGGGCATGGGCTGTCGCTCGATTTTCCGGGCGGCGGTCCGGCCAGGATCGCAGCCAGTGCCGTCCTTGCCGATCTTTCCGCTCGCGGCATAAAGCGGGCTCATCTCGTCGGTCATTCGATGGGCGGCGCCGTGGCCGCCCTGATGGCATTGAACGAGCCGGAAAAGATGGCCTCGCTGACGCTGCTGTCGCCGGGCGGTTTTGGTCCTGAGATCAATGGTCCGCTGCTGCGTCGCTACGCCGCCGCTGCCGGCACGGATGAAATCCGCGCCTGTCTTGCCGCCATGTCGGGACCGCAAAGCCGGCCCTTGCAGCATAGGGTCGATCTCGTCAACGAGATGCGCCGGCGTCCCGGCCAGTCGCGGACACTTGTCGAGTTCGCAGCCGCCATGACCAGGGATGATCGGCAAGGCGTCATTCAGCGCGAACGGCTGGAAACGCTGAACATGCCGGTCATGGTGGTTTGGGGAACCGACGACGCGGTGCTGCCCGTCAGCCAAGCGGACGGCGTGCCGAAGCATTTTCATCTGCACCACGTGCTGGAAGCCGGCCATATGCTGGTCGAGGAAGCGCCCGGCCTGGTCGTCGAGGCCGTCCGTCGCAATATGCGACGCCGCAGCAGGCGGCTTCGTCGGGGATTCGCCGCTGCGGCGAGCTGATCGGTCTTCGCGCAGGCACGGCGGCGGCGCT
Organism: Mesorhizobium sp. M0598; assembly: GCF_040320865.1. Classification (NCBI taxonomy): domain Bacteria; kingdom Pseudomonadati; phylum Pseudomonadota; class Alphaproteobacteria; order Hyphomicrobiales; family Phyllobacteriaceae; genus Mesorhizobium; species Mesorhizobium sp. M0598. Next base: position 9,376 of record NZ_JAMYQL010000046.1, read on the forward strand.
GGTGCTGCTCCAGCGAACCCTTGCCCGCTCATCGATCTCGCAAGTGCAATTTGCCGGCGGCTGTGTTAATTCGGTGTTAACCAAACCCCGCGAGGCAACGCCGATGAAGGACGCAGGCGAGAACATCACCCAGATCGATCAGTCGCGAAAACTGTCCGATGCCATTCGCGACGTCAAGAACGCCTTCGCCGACCGCGACGACGTCGTCGTCGAGATGCGCGAAGCGCATCGCATGCGGCTCGATCTGCTTGCCGCCGAACTCGCGCCGGTCTTCGGCGACGTACCCACCGATATGGACAGTTTCGACTTCGCCGTCTCGTCCGGCCTGCAGCCACGGCTGTGGATCGACGCCGTCAGCCATGTCGCCATGGGACGCGACCGCCGCACCTACCGCTTTCTCAAGGACACGCGCATCGGCCGCGTCGTGCTCGCCGAGTCGACCGAGATGAAGGTCGTTGCCGACCAGGTGACGCGCTATGTCGCCGAGCGCGTCGTCGAACGCCAGAGGATGATGGAAGGCGGCATCGAGCAAGCCGTCGCCGGCCTGAAACGCGCCCTGGTGGCGGAGGCTGAGCCGCCGCTGCATGTCCCTGCACGCAGCAACGGCTGGTCGGCGTTCTTCTCGGGCCTCGGCCTGATCGCCGCCGGCGCCCTGGTCGGCCTGGCGATTTCGCTCGTGTTGTTCTGGGACCGCATCGTTGCAATGAAAATCAGCTTTTAAAGCATTTGCAGCCAAGTGATGTCACTTGGCGTCGCAGAGTGCGGCTGACGACCGGCGAGACGCTCCCATCTGAGTTCACCGCGCCCCGGCAAGCGTGGCCTCGGCCCCCACGCCAAGCTCCATTGTCTGCAGGTCGCTGGGCGGCAATGCCGGCCCGGTCAGGCCGCGGCGCGTCAGCCTGATCCGCCAATTGTCCTTTTCACCGTCGATGTCGAGCAGATTGTATTGCGCCGGCGCATGCGAACTGCCGGGCGCCTGCCCCGCGGCGGCGACCCCGACCACCGGAATTTTGATCTTGCGGGCGCCGATGAAGAAGAGCGACGGCACATGCGAATGGCCGTGCAGCACAAGCTCGGCGCCGTGCCGGTGAAGAACCTTGTGGAAGCGCGAGATGCCGAACAGCCGCTTGTTCTGCGAAACGGCGCCGCGCACCGGCGGGTGGTGGATCATGATCACCCGGAACAGGCCGCGCTTGCCCGTGGCGTCGAGCATGTCGCGCAGCCGTTCCGCCTGGCCCTCCAGAAAGAAGCCGTTGGCCATGAACGGAGCCGTGGCGCGCGCCGTCGAGACGCCGACCAACGCAACATTGCCGCGTACGCGCAAATAGGGAAAAGTGTTGCGGTCGACCGGCGTATTGACGCCGTCGCCGGTCATCCACGCCGCCCAGGACCGGCAGGTCTTGTCGAAGGCGCCCGGCACATAGGCGTCATGGTTTCCCGGCACGACCGACACGTCATTGGGCGAGCCCAGCGTCTCCAGCCAGTGCTTGGCCATCTCGAGCTCACCGTCGAGCGCCAGATTGACCAGGTCACCGGTGATGGTGAGATGGTCCGGCCCGCTGGCCTTCATGTCGGCGACGATCGTGTCGATGACGGCATCGTGCATGTAGCGGCGGCGGTTGCGCTGCCAATTGACGTAACCGACCACGCGCTTGGAGGCGAGATCGCGATAGGTTACATCGGGAAGCGGCCCCAGATGGACATCGGAAATATGCGCGAGCCTGAACATCTTTTCTTCATAGGCGAGGCGCGCGCCGCTTTCCACTCACGGTTTCGCGGACGATGACGACGCCGGATCCGGAGCAAGCCCTGCGTCAGACCGGCTGGCCGGGCTTCAGGGCAAGGCTGTTTCACCTGTATTTCGTACTGCGGCGGCCGATGACGCTCGGCGTGCGCGGCTTGATCCACGACCGCCGCTCCAATTCCGTCTTCCTCATCCGCCACACCTATGTCCCGGGCTGGCACCTGCCCGGCGGTGGCGTCGAGTTGGGCGAGACGATGATCGAGGCGCTGACGCGCGAACTGTTCGAGGAAGGCAACATCGCGCTGACCGGACCGCCGGTGCTGAAATCCCTGCATTTCAACCACCGCGCCAGCCGACGCGACCATGTCGGCCTCTATCTGGTCGAGGAGTTCGACCAGCCAGCACCCAAGCTGCCCGACCGCGAGATCGCCGAAGCCGGCTTCTTCCCGCTCGACCGCTTGCCCCAGGGAACGACGCCGGCGACGCTGCGGCGGATTGCCGAAGTTTTTAAGGGGAATTCGGCATCGCCTTACTGGTAGATCATCTCTTCAACAGCTTTGGCTGCGTCGGTATAGACCGGCAGCATCCATTGTTCTCAGAGAGATAAATGCTGAGCGATGAGGAGAAAAAATGCAACACAGCCAAAACGATAGATTTAGAATCGCGCTCTATGTATCACTTTATACGGGAATTTATGTGATAGCATTTTCTGTGGTGGCCTTACTTTCGACAATAGTTCTTGGGGCAGATCCATATATACTAGCAAAAGTTGGAAGATTTATCCAATTCGCAATACAATTAGGTGCGGCATTCGTGACATATTTCGTTTTTATAAAGCGACATGCTCAGCGTTTTACTCGCACTGAATTCTGGAAAATGGTCGGCTTCTCAACCCTGATAGAAATGATTTTGGGAATGGCTGTGCTTCTGCCGTCGGGATTGTTACGCGCAATCCCGCCCCAGATGTCGGTCCTGATCGTCATGATCAGCGGAATCGTTGCGTTCCTTGCAACGTCGCTCGGCTACTCCAATCGATTTGGAAATACCATATTGAAAGCTGAACTCGTTAGAAGGGCAAAGATGGACTCCGAAACCTTCCGTTAGGTCACCGGTCTCACGCCGCCTTCCTGAATCGCGCCCGGTCATGCAGCGCGCCATAGTCGAGCTCAGGCCCGACCGGCACGATGCGTGTCGGGTTGATCGTCTCGTGGCTGCCGTAATAATGCGACTTGATGTGGTGCAAATTCACCGTGCCGGCGACGCCCGGCACCTGGTAGAGATCGCGCAGGTAATTCGACAGGTTCGGATAGTCGGCGATGCGGCGCAGATTGCACTTGAAATGGCCGACATAGACCGGGTCGAAGCGGACCAGCGTCGTGAACAGCCGCCAGTCCGCCTCGGTGATGCGGCTGCCGACGAGATAGCGCTGCCTTGACAGACGGTTTTCCAGCATGTCGAGCGTCGAGAACAATTCGCCGAACGCCTCCTCGTAGGCCGCCTGCGTGGTGGCGAAGCCGGCACGGTAAACGCCGTTGTTGACCGCGGGATAGACCAGCGCATTGATCGCATCGATCTCGCCGCGCAACGGTTGCGGATAAAAATCGAGCTTGGCATCGCCCCATTCGTCGAAGGCCGAATTGAGCATCCGGATGATCTCTGAGGATTCGTTGGAGACGATGGTCTCATCCTTTTTGTCCCACAGCACCGGCACCGTGACCCGGCCCGAATAGCCGGGATCGGCCCTGGTGTAGATCTGGTGCAGGAAATCGAGGCCGTAGAGCGTGTCGCCGGTAGCGCCGTCCTCGGCCAGGAACGTCCAGCCGTCGGCGCCCATGAAATGATGGACGACCGAGACGGAAATCACGTCCTCGAGTTTTTTGAGCACGCGAAAGATCAGCGTCCGATGCGCCCACGGGCAGGCGAGCGAGACATAGAGGTGATAGCGGCCGGGCTCGGCCTTGAAGCCGCGTTTTCGCCCTTCGGCCGGCGCGCCGTCGCGGGTCACCCAGTCGCGCCACTGCGACTGCGCGCGCACGAATTTGCCGCCGCTCTCCCCGCTATCGTACCAGTGGTCCTGCCATTGGCCTTCGACTAGCAATCCCATGCAATATCCTTTCGCGTTCCTGCTCGATGTAGGGCAGCAAGCGGCCCCGCGGAAATCCCCGACGCTGAACAGATCGTCAACGGCTGCGTCGTCGAGTGCGGTCGGCTGCGCCGGCCGATTGCGGCGGCTGAAAATTGGTGCTAGCGGACATCCGCATGTTCGACTTTGCCATGATCCGGTTCGACCGACGACGAAAGAGCGCCCGCGCTTGATGAAGCGCTGACTGGCGAACGCTGCCGCTTGCAGCAAACCTTTCCTCGTATACCGGAACGCAAAGAGCATGAGCCTTGCCGACTTGAAATACCTGGCCGACGTGAAATACCTGCCGGAAACTCCGGCGCACGATCCTGAAATCGAAGCCATCAATGACGAGGCCTTCGGGCCGGGCCGTTTCGTGCTTGCCGCCTACAAGATCCGCCAAGGTGGCCCGCACGAACGCGCTTTGTCCTTCGTGGCCGTCGATGGCGCAATCGTCGTCGCCTCGGTACGGATGACCCGCATCGCCGCCGGCGCCGGCCGCGCGCTGATGCTCGGGCCGCTCGCTGTGCGGCCGGCCTTCAAAAATCTCGGCATCGGCCGCCGGCTGGTGGCAATCGCGCTGGAAGCCGCCGCCAAGGCCGGCGCGCCGGCGGTGATGCTGGTCGGCGACGAACCCTACTACGGCCCGCTCGGCTTCAGGAGGCTGCCGCGCGGGCAGATCTCGATGCCGCGTCCGGTCGACCCCGACCGGCTTTTGGCGCACGAGATCGTGCCGGGCGCGGTGGCGAGGCTGGCGGGCGAGGTTTGCCACGCCGACCAGGCAAGGATTGCCGCGCACATCGCCGCGATGGCATGATCGTGCCGGTGCTGTCGCACGGTGGCTTGGCGGCATAAGTCTGGGCACGGAGGAGGACGTCGAGATGAACCCGAACGGCCAGATTGCGATCGTCACCGGTGGCGGCTCCGGCCTTGGCGAGGCGACGGCGCGCGCTCTTGCCGCCGGCGGCGCCAGGGTTGCCGTCCTTGATCTCGGTATCGAGCGTGCGGCCAAGGTGGCGGCTGACATCGGTGGCATCGCCGTCCGATGCGATGTGAGCGACGCCGAGAGCGGTGCCGCCGCAGTCGCGGAAGCGGCAGAGACGCTCGGCGCACCGCGCATCCTGGTCAATTGCGCCGGCATCGTTATCGGCATGAAGACGATCGGCAAGGACGGACCGCATCCACTCGATCAATACCGCAAGGTGATCGAGGTCAATCTGATCGGCACCTTCAACATGATCCGCCTGGTCGCCGACCGGACCGCCAGGCTCGAACCGCTGCAGGGCGGCGAGCGCGGCGTCATTATCAACACCGCGTCGGTCGCGGCCTATGACGGCCAGATCGGCCAGGCCGCCTATTCCGCCTCCAAGAGCGGCGTGGTCGGCATGACATTGCCGGTGGCGCGCGATCTCGCCCGCTCCGGCATTCGCGTCTGCACCATCGCGCCCGGCATCTTCAGGACGCCGATGATGGCCGGCATGCCGCAGGAGGTGCAGAATTCGCTCGGCGCCGCTGTGCCCTTCCCTTCCCGTTTGGGCGAGCCTTCGGAATACGCGGCACTTGCCTTGCACATCATCGAGAACCAGATGCTCAACGGCGAGACAATTCGCCTCGACGGCGCCATCCGCATGGCGCCGAAATAAATGCGACGGTGATGCCTTGGATGAACCCAGGAAAGACGTGATCCGCGCGACCGATACCGAGGCGATCAGGCTGGCAAAGACGCTGATCCGCAGCGCCCGTTTCGGCGCGTTGGCAGTGCTCGAACCAGGAACCGGTTCGCCGCTGGCCAGCCGGGTCGGCGTCGCCACAGACATCGACGGCACGCCATTGATCCTGGTATCGATGCTGTCCGCCCATACCGGCGCCATCCTTGCCGACCCGCGCTGCTCGTTGCTGGTCGGCGAACCCGGCAAGGGCGATCCGCTGGCGCATCCGCGATTGACGCTCGTCTGCCGCGCCGTGCGGCTCGAACGCGGATCGAACGAACACGCCCGCGCCGAGCGGCGCTACCTCAACCGCAACCCCAAGGCAAAACTCTATGCCGGGCTCGGCGACTTCTCGATTTTCCGGCTCGAACCGGAGCGCGCCAGCCTGAACGGCGGCTTCGGCAAGGCCTATCTGCTCGACCGCACCGATCTGGTCGTGACGGGAGCGATCGTCGAAGAGCTTGCCGCCGGCGAGCAATCGGCGCTCGACCACATCAACGCCGACCATCTCGATGCGATTGCCCTCTACGCAAGTCATTTCGGCGGGGCCGAGAGTGACGGCTGGATCGTCACCGGGTTCGACGCCGACGGGATGGATCTCGTATCGGGCGACAATGTCTGTCGGGTTTTCTTCCCCGAGCCGCTGAGAGCGGCGCGCGACCTCAGGCCTGTCCTGGTTGACATGGCCAAGGCTGCCCGATCGGCAAAATAATCACAGCCGCACGGTTAATCGGCTTGCATGGAAAGCAAGCCTTGAGATTTGAGCGAAATGTTCTACCTTTGCGAGTGACGCTGAATCGCTGGCGTGCATCTATAGGGAAAGTCTATGGAATCCGACGCTATTGCCCCCATAGCGGCGGATGAGCAAGAAGGCATGGGGGATCTATGGTCTCGAACAAACTAGTCGCCAACGCCGGAACCGCGGCTGCGTTTCTGACGCTGATGGGCAACGAAAAACGTTTGTTGATCATGAGCTATCTGGCCGAGGGCGAGATGTCGGTCGGCGCCATAGCCGAGAAGGTGTCGCTCAGCCAGTCCGCCCTGTCGCAGCATCTGGCCAAGCTAAGGGCTTCCGACCTTGTCGAGACCCGCCGCGACCGGCAAATGATCTATTATTCCTGCAAGTCCGCGGCGGTGCGCGAATTGCTGCACATGCTGGACGGCATTTTCGGCGAAGGTGAACTGTCGCAGATGGCTCACCGGCTGCGTCGCGCCGGGACCTGAGCGGCCGAGGCGGAGAACGCCCCGCCAAATCCGCTTTGCTGCCAAGTCCGCCTTGCTGCCAAGTCAGCCTTGCTACTGAACGCGCTCGTCGGCGGCCTGCGCAATCTCGTCCTTGAACTCGACCTTCGTGCCCGGCTGCACCATCGAGGCAAGGTCTTCGGCATCCCAATTGGTCAACCGGATGCAGCCATGCGAAAAGGTGGTGCCGATCTTGCCCGGTTCGGGCGCGCCGTGGATGCCGTAGCTTTCGATGGAGAGATCGATCCAGACCGATCCCACGGGATTGTTCGGCCCGGCAGCGATGGTGAAGGGCCGCTTGGTCTTGACCCCCTTGAAAGCGAAGTCCGGATCGTAGTGATAGGTAGGGTTGTGCACCACGCGCCTGACCTCTGCCATGCCGCTTGGCGCCGGCTTCTCGTCGCTCCCAATCGAGGCGGGGTAGACCGCCAGCCATTTGCCGGCACGGTCGAGCACACGCACCAGGCGGGCGCCCTTGTCGACCTCGACGGCGGCAACGCCGGCGGGAGGGTCGCCCCTGCTGACATCAGGCACCACCAACGTCCTGCCTGGTTTCCTGAGGCTGGTGCCCGGATTGAGCATTCGCAGCAATTGTTCGCTGACGTGGAAGCGCTCAGCCAACCTCTCCACCGCATTGCGGTAGCCGAGCCGCCGCAAGCGGGCCATCCTCTCCAAGCGAGCCGGAATACGCCTGGTGAAAGGTCCGCGCACATCCTTGCGCATCACCTCATAGGTCACCAGCACCGGCTTGGCGGAGGTTGCGATGAGTTTGCTCCAGGTTTGTGGACTGAGCTTGCCATCGGGCGGAAGTCCGTTTGCCGCCTGAAACGCGGCGACGGCTTTGGCGAAGTTCTGGGAAAGGCGACCGTCGATGAGGCCCGGCGAGAAGCGGGCGCGATCCAGAAGGATCTGCGCCTTCAGCAGCATCGGATCGACACCCTTCGGTTCGCCGATAGTGAATTGGGCCTGATTGACGGTGGCTGGATCGAGCTTGGCCGCGCGAGCCACGCCGCATGCGAGGGCAAGCGTGGCGGTAAAGACGAGGAGGAGCCTGATCATCGATGTCCTCCCAGGACCGCAGCAGGGAGCCCGCCTCTATGACGCGGCATGGCCCTGTGTGGTTCCTTCGCCCATCGAAATTCTGCATTGAAGCGGCTTGGCCGAAGAGCCGTGTCGCGGAAATCAAATATCGCCGTGCCGCCAGGAGGCCAGGCAGGGCGTCTCCGCCCGCCGCCAAGTGATTGGATTTGACCGTTAGAACGGCGTGCATCCATTTGGACGCTGAGATACGGTCTGAACTCCTTCGGATCCGGCATCGTGCCTTCCGAAACCGAATCCCGATTCGCGGCCGACGCCAGGGTCCGCCGAGGAAGCCATGAACCCGATCCGCATAGACGACCCGCACGATCCCCGCGTCGCCGCCTATCTCGACATCCGGGAACGCGATCTTGCCGGCCGGCAAGGCCGTTTCGTCGCCGAAGGCAAGGTGGTGCTCGACACGCTGCTCGCCGCCCGTCGCTTCGAGGCAGAATCGGTGCTGGTGCTCGAGAACCGGCTGGCCGGCCTTGATGACGTCCTGCGCAAGGCGCCTGCCGGGCTTCCGATCTATGTCGCATCCGGCGAAGTCATCGACAGGATCGCCGGCTTCCACATGCATCGCGGCATATTGGCGATCGGCCGCAAGGGCGCGGCCGTCTCCGCTGAAGCTTTGCTCGGCGCACTGCCCGCCCGCGCGCTGATCGTGGTGCTGGTCGGCATCGCCAATCATGACAATATGGGCTCGATCTTCCGCAATGCCGCCGCCTTCGGCGCGGATGCCGTGCTTCTCGATCCGACCTGCTGCGATCCGCTGTACCGCAAGGCAATCCGCGTCTCGGTGGGCGCGGCCTTGAAAGTCCCCTTCGCCTGCTTTGCCGATACCGCCGGCTGCACCGCAATGCTCGACCGGCAAGCCTTCAGCCAATTCGCCTTGTCGCCGCGCGGGCAGATCGACATTCGCGATGCCAAGAGAAACGAGCGGCTGGCGCTCTATCTCGGCACCGAGGGCGAAGGCCTGCCGGAAAGCCTGCTTGCCCGCCTGCAGACGCTGCGGATCGGTATGGAGCAAGGCTTCGACAGCCTGAACGTCGCCGCCGCGTCAGCCATCGCGCTGCATCATTTTTCCGGAATTTGAGAGTCGGGCATTTTGCGGCCAAGTGGCGGAATCTCAGTCGGTCGAAGCGGCCTTCTGCAGCGCCCGCACCCGATCGGCAAGGCTGCGTCCGCCGCTCCCCGGCCGCGTATCCTCAGGCGCTGCAAGCGCCCGGGCGATCGGTGAATCCGGCCCGTCGAGCTTTGCCGTCAAGGCCACGACTTGCGCCGCCAGATCGTTCATCTCTTCGCGCAATGCGGCGCTGGCGCTGCCGGTATCGTCTCCGGTCCGCGATTTCGACGTTTCGACGGCAGCAAGATCTGTCTTCAGCCGCCTGTTCTCGCGTGCCAGCGATGTCAGCCTGGCCTCCAGCCGCTCGCGTTCGGCATCGAGCTTGGCGGTTGCCTTTTCGATGTCGTCGCCGTTGGCGGTCCCGCTGACCTGGCTGCCTCGCACCCCGGCAAGGCGCACCGCAGGCGGGCTTTCAGCTCCTTTCGGCTTTTCGCGAAGGCGCACCAGTTCCTTTTCGCGGCGCTCCAGCCTGTCCTCGCGATCGGCCAGCGAGGCGAGCAGGCGTTCGACCTTCTTTTCCAGGTCGCCGGTTCTTTTCTTCTCGGCCTTCAGCGCGTCCCGCAAAACCTTGCTTTCGGCTGCCAATTCCTGGCTGCGCCTGTCCGCCTCCTTGCGCTGGCCGCGCAGCAGCGAAATGTCGCTTGCCAACTTCTGCAGCTCGGATTCGCGCGCCACCAGCTCGATCTGCCGGCTGCTGGATGAAAAACTGGCGTCGTCATACATGTGCTCCAGTTTCCGCAGTTCGAGCCCGCGCTTTTCGAGGGCGCGCTCGGTCTCCGCAAGCCGTTCCGACAGCTGCTGCAGCTGCTCATCGCGCTTGCGAAGCTCCTCGCCCCTGGCTGTAAGATCGGCGACGACCCGGTTCTTGTCCTGTCGCTCGGCCGCCAATTCCTTCAGGGCTTCGCGGTCGCGGCCGATCTCGACCAGCTGCTCGGCGGCCTTCTCGCGCAATGATTTGACGGTCATTTCAAGCCGGCGCACCGAAACGGCGAACTCGGCGCGGACGCGATCCTTGTCCGCCTGAATCTCGGCCAGCGTCAACGGCATCGAGCCCTCGACGCGCTTGCGCGTCAGCGCCACCGCCCGCCGCCACACGGCCGGAGCAATCATCAGCGCCAGAAAGCCCGCGCAGAGAAAGCCGAGGACAAAGAACAGGATCGACTGGACCAAGATGACTATCCGTTGTGCATGGCAACCGCCAAAGGTCGACTTTGCCATCTTCGCATGACGGAAATCCGGCGCCACGGCAAGAGTATGCCGCGGCAAAGCTCAGACCGTGGGATCACAGGTCCAATCGCAGTGGCGCCATCATGCAGGTCAGAACGGATTCCAGGTCGCGCGCTGGGTGAGCTTGAGGTAGCCGAGATTGACGCCGAGACGGGCGCCGACGCCGGTACGGATCGGCACGAGCAGCACATTGTTGTTCTTCAGCACGTTGAAGCCGACGCCGGCGACGACATAGGCGGAGCCGGCGACGCCGCCAAAGCGGTTATACAGGCTGCTCACATCGTCGAGATTGTAGACCAGCATCATGACGCGCGAGCCCTCGCCGCCGAAATCCCAGCCGAGCGACGGGCCTTGCCAGAACACTTTGTGATCGCCGGCATTCTTGGTGTAGAGCGTGCCTTCGCCATAGGTCAGGCCACCGATCAGCGCCCCGGACCCCTCTTCGCCGAGCAGATAGCCGTTCGGCAGGCCATAGGTGGCGAAAATCTTCTCGACGACGGTGGCGAGCCCGCCCGATGTAGCGCCGAAGAATTTATGACCGGAATCGACGATCTCCTGCGCGGTGTATTCCTGCGCCCGCGCGGCCGATGCCGAAAAGGCGACAAGGCCGATGAGCGCGATCGTCATTGAGATGACACGGAAAAAAGTCCGGTCGTAGAATCGGGAAACCATGCTTCCAATCTCCGTCAGGGAGCACTTTCGCCGACGCCTCGCACCCGTACGGCTCTTTGGCGGCCGTTAAGGATGACTGTTAGGGGCAAACTATGCCGTAATCCTTTTTCAACCATTAAACTCCCACATGAAGATGGCGGTTCGAAGGCTGTTTTCACATCGCCCGCGCAGCACCCTGCTGCGTGAACACGCCATTTTCGACAATCATGATTTCGGATTTGTTGCTGCACGCACAAGCGCTGTGTATTCAGAATGCTTGGGAGAGAGCGTGATTCGTGTGGACAGGCGTGATCATGATCGCCCGGTCATTGTGTTGTGAAATTTGCAGGGATTTTTGCCGATGGCCGAGCTTTTCACCCTTTCCGCACCCGATCTGGCAGCGCTGCTGTGCAGCCGGGTCTGCCACGACATCATTTCGCCGGTCGGCGCCATAAACAACGGGCTTGAGCTGCTCGACGAAGGCGGCGCCGACGAAGACGCCATGAAGCTGATCCGCCAAAGCGCCAAAAACGCCTCCGCCCGCCTGCAATTCGCTCGCATCGCCTTCGGTGCCGCCGGTTCCGCCGGCATGCTGATCGACACCGGGGACGCCGAGGCCGTGGCCATCGCCTTCCTGAAGAACGAGAAGCCGGAACTGATCTGGAACGGAACCCGCGCACTGTTGCCCAAGAACAAGGTCAAGCTGCTGCTCAATCTCATCCTCGTCGCTAACGCCGCCATTCCGCGCGGCGGCAGGCTGGTGGTCACGCTGGAGAACCTCGAGACCGAGCCGCGCTTTGCGCTCGCGGCGAGCGGCCCGATGCTCCGCGTGCCGCCCAAATTCCTGGAATTGCATTCCGGCCACAGGCCGGAAGAGCCGATCGACGCGCATTCGGTGCAGCCCTATTACACGCTGCTCCTGGCCCGCGAAGCCAACATGACGATTTCGATCCATGCGACCGCCGACGAGATCGTCCTTTCTGCAGTCTGAAGTTCTGCTAAGAGCCGGAAAAGTATTTTCTCCAAATCATATTTGCGGCGTCGTCTTAACATCTGTGAGACCGGCTTGCAGATTAATTGCGTGAAGCATTGCGAAAGAAGATTTCGCTTAAAACACCTTCAGGAAAATTTTACCTAACGGCTTTTCGGCTTCTTTACCAGATCGGCCTATGTTCCCCGGCAGATGCCACGACGCTGTCGGTTTGCCGCATGGCAAAGAGGGTCCGGGAATGAAACGCTGCATGTTCGTCGACAATTCGAGCGTCATCAGGAAGGTTGCAAGGCGTATCCTGGGCGGTTCCGGCATGATGGTGATCGAAGCCGCCAGCGGCCATGAGGCGATCGAGATGTGCGCGGTCGACATGCCTGATATCATCGTCGTCGACGGCGCCTTGCCGGACATGCAGGCGCAGGACCTCATCCGCCGCGTGCGCGCCATGGAAAGCCCGGTAGTGCCGCAAGTCTTGATTTCGCTGGTCGAAGTCGACGTCGGGGCGATCATGCGGGCAAAGCGCGCCGGCGCCCAGGGCTACCTGCTGAAGCCGTTCAACCGGCCGCAACTGCTCGAGTGCTTCCGCGCCTTGAAGATTGCCGCCTGATCAGAGCCTGTTCCATCTCGATGAAATCGGGATGAGCTCTATCTCGTTGTTTTACCAGGTTCTTTTCCGAAAGCCGGCGCCCATTTTGGGATCATGCCCTTGCTTCAGGCGCTGACCCGGATATCTTCAGGCTCACGCAGCACATAGCCGCGGCCCCAGACGGTCTCGATGTAATTCTGCCCGCCAGACGCGGCGTCGAGCTTCTTGCGCAGCTTGCAGATGAAGACGTCGATGATCTTCAGCTCCGGCTCATCCATGCCGCCATAGAGATGGTTGAGGAACATTTCCTTGGTCAGCGTGGTGCCCTTGCGCAGCGAGAGCAGTTCCAGCATCTGATATTCCTTGCCGGTCAGATGGACGCGCTGGCCACCGACTTCAACGGTCTTGGCATCGAGATTGACCACCAGGTCGCCGGTGGTGATGACCGACTGGGCATGGCCCTTGGAACGCCGCACGATGGCATGGATGCGGGCGACCAGTTCGTCCTTGTGGAAGGGCTTGGTCATGTAATCGTCGGCGCCGAAGCCGAGGCCGCGCACCTTGTCCTCGATGCCGGCCATGCCGGAGAGGATGAGGATCGGCGTCTTCACCTTGGAAAGGCGAAGTGTTCTCAAAACTTCATAGCCCGACATGTCGGGGAGATTGAGGTCGAGGAGAATGATGTCGTAATCGTAAAGCTTGCCTAGATCGACGCCCTCTTCACCAAGGTCGGTCGTATAGACATTGAAACTTTCCGATTTCAGCATCAGCTCGATGCTTTGTGCGGTTGCACTGTCGTCTTCTATCAGCAGAACGCGCATTTCATTCCCCTTTTCTGCTGCCGGACCATTTCACGACCCGTCCAGGACCGGAGCAGTGATTGCCTGAGCAGAGGCTGCCATCGAATGGTTAATAAAACCTAATTCCCCGTCCATGACGGTATCAGATTTTTTAACCCCTTTCTACACCTCGTTGAATCCAATAATGAATCACAGACCCAAACCGTTAATGCAGCACATTAATAAGCCAGACTAAGTGACTCTTCGGACTCGTTGGCCGGGTTTCGCGACGAGAAGCAGAATTTTTACCCGCCCTTAAGTCCTGAGCCGTATGATTAACAATGCCCGTAAACGAATGGTTACCGCCGGCAAAAAACTTTAGGAGTTTGTTTCCCATAGTTCGGGGAAAGCCGGTGGAAACGGGTCAGGCCTGGGCCTTGCCGGGTGAATTGGACGATATGTGCAGGTGTGCGTTTCCGGGAGTACCGAATCATGAAGTCACGTGAAAACCTCGTTCGGCTGAAGCAATTTCAGGTGAGCGAGAAGCGGCGGCAGCTGCTGCAGCTCGACATGATGATCGCCGAATTCGAGCGCATGGCCGTCGAGCTGGAACTTCAGATCGCTGCCGAAGAGAAGAAGGCCGGCATCACCGACATCAATCACTTTGCTTATCCGACCTTCGCCAAGGCGGCACGTCTACGCCGCGACAACCTTAGAAATTCGCAAAGCGACCTCGCCCAGCAGCGAAATGTCGCCGAATCATTGTTGAGCGAAGCCGAAGCGGAGCTTTCCAAGGCCGAGATGCTGGAATCGCGCGACACCAAGGCGCGCGACACGGAAGCCGGCGGCCGCAGCGCCATGATCGGCTGAAAACAAGACTTTAACGCGCGTCGCGCTTGCGCGCTATTGCTGCGCACCGAACTGTGCCCGCCTCAGGCATCCAGATCTTCTTGCTGTTCCGCCGCCCGTGCGCGCGCATTTTTGATGTCGGGCACATGCTGCTCCGACCAGGCTCTGATCTGATTGAGCAGTCCTGCCAGGTTCTGGCCAAGTTCGGTCAGCTCATATTCGACACGCGGCGGAATGACCGGGAAAACCTCGCGCCGCACAAGCCCGTCGCGTTCCAGGATACGCAGCGTCTGCGTCAGCATTTTCGGCGTGATGCCTTCGAGCTTGCGCGCCAATTCGCCGTTGCGGAGCCGGCCCCGGCGCAGCGCACAGATCACCAGGTAGACCCATTTGCTGGCGAGCGTCTCGAGCACGGCGTGTGACGGGCACGACCGCCGAAAGGCGTCATAGCCGGGAAACATCTTCACTATCCATGAGGTGCGTATATATCAAAAAGGTACATACTAGACAAGAGAATGTAACTATCCAAATGATAGTGGCACATCAAATCAGCAGGAGAGCCTTCCATGCGTGCCATTATCCAGAATTCCTTCGGCGGACCCGACGTCCTCGTCATTGCCGATCGCCCCGCGCCATCACCCGAGGCCGGCGAAGTGCTCGTCCGCATCGAGGCGGCCGGCATCAATCCGGTCGATGGTGCGGTGCGCGGCGGCCACTATCCGCTGCTTGGCGAGCCGCCTTTTGTCCTTGGCTGGGACGTTTCGGGAGTTGTCGAGGCGCTGGGCTCCGGCGTCTCCGGCCTCAAGGTCGGCGATGCCGTGTTCGGCATGACGCGCTTTCCCAAACAGGCGGCAGCCTACGCCGAACTCGCCGCTGTCCCGGCTGATGAGCTTGCGCCGAAACCTGAAGGCATAGATCACGCGCAAGCCGCCGCGCTGCCGCTGGCCGGCCTGACGGCCTGGCAAGGCCTTGTCCGCCATGGCCGGCTCGATTCTGGCAAGCGCGTGCTGATCCACGCCGGAGCCGGCGGCGTTGGCCATCTGGCGGTGCAGATCGCCAAGGCGCACGGCGCTTACGTCGTCGCGACCGCCAGCCCGGAAAAGCTCGATTTCGTCCGCTCGCTCGGCGCCGACGAGGTGATCGACTACACAAGGGATGATTTCGCCGGGAAGGCCCGCGACATCGATCTGGTTCTGGACCCGTTCGGCGGCGTGCATGCGGAGCAATCACTGAAAGTGCTCACGGCCGGCGGCGTTCTGGTGTCGCTGCTCGATGTCAGCGATGCCACCAAGGCAAAGGCCAGGACGCGAGGCATCCGCGTCGAGCGCATGTCCGTAGTGCCCGACCGTGCCGCTCTGGTGGAGCTCGGCAAATTGATCGACGCGAAAAAGCTGGCCGTCCACGTGGCCAAGGCGTTTCCGCTCGAACAGGCCGGTGCAGCCCATACCTTTCTCGCCACCAGGCCGATCGGCAAGGTGGTGCTGACGGTCTGAAATTGCAGATCGTCGCCCCTCGCAAACGTAAGGGCGCTGATCAGTGCCCTTATCGGCCTAATGCCGGTATTGCTGGATGCGCGTGGTGCGCAGGCCGGCAAGGCCGTATTCGTCGATCGACGCTTGCCAGGACAGGAATTCCTCGGTGGTGAGCTTGTAGCGCTGGCATGCCTCTTCGAGGCTCAAAAGCCCGCCACGCACCGCCGCCACCACTTCCGCCTTGCGCCGGATAACCCAGCGACGTGTGTTTGTCGGCGGCAGATCGGCGATGGTAAGTGGGCTGCCGTCCGGCCCGATAACATATTTGACTCGCGGTCTAATTAGATCGGTCATCGTACTCTCTACAAAAAACTCAAAGACCCAATCCCCACCACATTACCGCCACAGCTTTAAAATTTGCCTAAGCAGACCCTAATGGTTAGGTAAGGATCATGAACGCGGCGTTAGCCTTTTCATCGGCATTTGAAACATCTGCCGGCAAGCGCATTGAACCCGGCAGGAAAAATGAGCCGGCCCGGCAAAGCTGGCGCAGCCGGGACGCTTGACCTATATTCCGGCCATTGGCATTGAAGCGCCGCGCAGAACGAAAGAACCATGAACAGCCTCGATCTTCCCGGACGCCCCGAAAACACCCGCGTCGTCGTCGCCATGTCGGGCGGTGTCGATTCGTCGGTCGTTGCCGGCCTCCTGAAGCGCGAGGGCTACGACGTCGTCGGCGTCACGCTGCAGCTTTATGACCACGGCGCGGCAACGCACCGGGCCGGCTCATGCTGCGCCGGCCAGGACATCGACGATGCCCGCCGCGTCTCCGAGACGCTCGGCATCCCGCATTACGTCCTCGATTACGAGGAGCGCTTCCGCAAGGCGGTGATCGACCCGTTCGCCGAGAGCTATGTCGCCGGCGAAACTCCGATCCCTTGCGTTTCCTGCAATCAGACGGTGAAATTCGCCGACCTTCTTGCGACCGCCAAGGAACTCGGCGCCGACGCGCTGGCGACCGGCCACTACATCCGTTCCGGCGCCAATGGCGCCCACCGCGCTCTTTACCGGCCGGTCGACGCCGACCGCGACCAGAGCTACTTCCTGTTCGCCACCACCCAGGCGCAGATCGACTATCTGCGTTTTCCGCTCGGCGGCCTGTCGAAGCCTGAGGTTCGCGCCATCGCCGAGGAGATGGGACTGACGGTTGCGGCCAAGCAGGACAGCCAGGACATCTGCTTCGTGCCGCAGGGCAAATATTCCGACATCATCGCCAAGCTGAAGCCGGCTGCCGCCAATCCGGGCGACATCGTCCATATAGACGGGCGCGTGCTTGGCCGCCACGAGGGCATTTTGCGCTACACCGTCGGTCAGCGCCGCGGCATCGGCATCGCCTCGGGCGAGCCGCTCTACGTCGTTCATCTCGACGCCGACCGGGCCCGCGTCGTCGTCGGCCCGCGCGAGGCGCTGGAGACCCACAAGATCTTCTTGCGCAACATGAACTGGCTGGGCGATGGCCCGCTGACCGCTATCCCGGCGGCCGGGCTTGAGCTTTTCGCCAAGGTGCGCTCGACGCGGCCGCCGCGCCCGGCCGTGCTGCATCACCGCGCCGGTGTCACTTCGGTGGGACTGGTCGACGGCGAATCCGGCATCGCGCCCGGTCAGGCTTGCGTGCTCTATTCCGACGATGGCAACGAGGCGCGCGTGTTCGGCGGCGGCTTCATCGAGCGCTCCGAGCGCGGCGCCGAGGCCGAGGCGATGCTGACGCGGCTTGCCGTCCAGCCGGCGCGCGTTCCCGCCGAATAGACGGCGTTTTCTCTTAGGGCCTTGTATGGGCGGGCCTTGTATGGGCGACGGTGCCGGCGGTCAGGATGCGCAGCACGCGGATGGCCTCCTCGCCGCTGGTGCGCGGTTCGGCCCGCGTCTCGATGCAGTGGATGAAATGCTCCAGCTCGCGCGTCAGCGGCATGCCCTCACCGACCGCGACATAGGACGGCTCGTTGGCGGTGAACGCCCATTGGCCGCTGTCCTGCCACACCGCGTGGCGATAGACGGCAAGCTTGCGCTCCCACGGCTCGACATCGTCGAACACCGCCATCGCCTTGGTGCCGACAACGGTCAGCCGCCGTTCGCGGTAAGGGTTGAGCCGCGAGGCGAACAGATGGCCGCGCAGGCCGTTGGGAAAGCGCATGTGCAAATGCGCAAAGTCGCTGAGATTGTCGAGAAGAGCAGCGCCTTCGCCGCGCACTTCGACCGGTTCGGTGCCGGTGATGGCCAGGATCATCGACAGATCGTGCGGCGCCAGATCCCATAGCGCGTCGTTTTCGGTGTGGAACTTGCCGAGGCCGAGCCGATGCGAATGGATGTAGCGGACTTCGCCGAGTTCGCCATTGTCGATCAGCGCCTTCAGCGTCTCGAAGGCGGGATGAAAGCGCAGCACGTGGCCGACCATGAAGACACGGCCATTATCGGCGGCCGCCTGCACCGAGCGTTCGGCATCGGCCACCGTCAGCGCGATCGGCTTCTCCACCAGCACGTCCTTGCCGCCGAGCACGGCGCGC
Organism: Mesorhizobium sp. M0598; assembly: GCF_040320865.1. NCBI lineage: Bacteria > Pseudomonadati > Pseudomonadota > Alphaproteobacteria > Hyphomicrobiales > Phyllobacteriaceae > Mesorhizobium > Mesorhizobium sp. M0598. Next base: position 27,512 of record NZ_JAMYQL010000046.1, read on the forward strand.
ACCGCCATGTCGGCATGGAACTGCGGCGGCAGCGCCATCACAATGGCGTCGACATCGTCGCGGGCAAACAGCGCCTCCGGCTCTATCGCCAGGCAATCCTGCTCGCTGGCAAAACCCTCCGCACGCGCGGGGTTGACGTCCGAAACCGCATGCAGCGCGCCGAGCGCCTTTAGGGTGCGGATGTGGTTGCTGCCCCAGTATCCGCAACCGAGGACTGCAATGCGCGGTTTCATCAATTCATGACCATGGCTTTCGTGGCCGAGACATAGCGACGTGCCTCGCTGAACTCAACCCCGGCCTGTGCGCCCAAATGTCTGCCCGGCAAAGCTTTAGGCGCCAGCAATATGCCGGCGCGGCAGCCACTTCGATGCTTGACAGGCTTGGCCTCGCAACCTTATATCCGCGCGACCTTGGCGAACGCGCCGATATGCCTGCCGATTTAAGCTGGATTTCGGGCCTTCGCCGCCTTGGCGGGGTAGCTCAGTTGGTTAGAGCACGGGAATCATAATCCTGGGGTCGGGGGTTCAAGTCCCTCTCCCGCTACCAAATTCCAAAGATATATCAGACACATAGAGATGTGCCGGTGCCAGTCGTCTCATTGTAGCGGGTCGCGCGATTTTGCAATTTTGACACCCGGTTTTGCACCATCATCACCAAGCTGTCGGAAGCCAGAATCCGGACAACGCATGTCACTGGCCTGGTGACTGACATGGGCATCGAACTCGGCAAGCTGCTTTATTGGAACATCTCGGGGAGTGACTCGGACGAACTGTTCGTGAAGGCAGATCGAAGAAAGCTGAGGCTGCTTGCGTCGCTTGTGGCATTGTTCTTTCTCGGCGGCGTCATCGGCGCTGTGGGTTTCAAGCATGTCGGCTTCGCGGCGACGTTGTTTCTCGCGGCCATTCTCCTCGTGCTGGCCTCCATGCCAGTCCTGGAGGACGTCTCCGTTCGCATGAGGCGGCTTTGGCAGTAGCGCTACAGAGCTTTGCCGCATGCCAGATTTGGCAGCACATTCGCGAAGGCGCTGTTCCTGGATTTCGGCAGCTATCTGTTTTGGCCGATCCTGAAGCACGAACACGATGAGACCGGCCCAACGGCAAGAGCAAGCGAACTCAGCCATACCCACTCATAACGTAGAGTGAGGTCGAAGAGATAGCCGACGCGCCCGCGGCGGCTCCAATCGAGTGGCCGGCCGAGATAAGGCCCATTGCCAGCCCCATCACGCGCAATCCGAGACGGCTGGCGACAAGACTGGCCGTGACGGGAATGGCCGCATGGCTTTGGTGCGCAGGGCGTATTACCCGGTTTTCTACAGCCTCAAGACAGATGCGCCACGCATCACTAATTGAATGCGCCGCATTTTAATATATGCTGCAAGACGTAGAGATAATATCTCAAAGCTGATCAAAAAGGGGGATGCGACCGTGATAACTGCTCCACAGTTGCGTGCCGCGAGGGCGCTCCTTGGCATCGACCAGCGCAGGCTTGCCGAATTGTCCGGTCTTTCCGTGCCGACAATTCAACGCATGGAAGCCAGCGAGTCGATTATTCGGGGTAACGTCGATTCTCTCATGAAGCTGATCGGGGCACTTGACCTCGCCGGTGTGGAATTGATCGCTGAAGGCGCCTCCAGCCAAATCGGTGGGCGCGGCGTGCGACTGAAAGCGGATTTTGACCCCGCCAAAATCCTTGGCGGGGTCGACACGGATGCCAAACTCCCCGTGAGGAGCGTGGCGTGATTTCGGGGGCCGCGGTCCTCCTGTGGGGCGTTGCTGCGCTCCTGGGGACTGCGGTGCTTGCGATTGCGGAAAGCCGCAGATCGGACTCGGGAACACGCCTGATCTACGGCTTGACGCTAGGTATATCGGCGGCCGTGCTCATGGTTCTCGCGAGCCGCATCGCCGACAATCCCGTCACCCCGTCGACTGTGGTGTTGCCTCTTGGATTGCCATGGATTGGCGCTCATTTCCGTTTGGATGCGCTCTCGACTTTCTTCCTCATCGTCGTCAACTTCGGCGGCTCCATGGCCAGCCTTTATGGCCTCGGCTACGGCAGGCATGAGTCTGCGCCGCATCGGGTGCTGCCGTTCTTCCCGGCTTTCCTAGCCGGAATGAACCTTGTCGTGGTGGCCGACGACGCCTTCACTTTCCTGCTTTCTTGGGAATTCATGTCGCTCGCCTCCTGGGCGCTCGTCATGGCGCACCATCGCGAGCAGGACAATGCGCGGGCGGGCTACATCTATCTCGTGATGGCGAGCTTCGGCACACTCGCGCTGCTGCTTGCGTTCGGCCTGCTCGCCGGATCCGATGGAACCTACACATTCGACGCGATGCGAGCCGCCGACCCCACCCCGTTCGCCGCTGCTTTCGTCCTGGTTCTCATGCTGCTGGGCGCCGGCTCCAAGGCTGGACTTGTCCCGCTGCACGTTTGGCTGCCACTCGCTCATCCGGCCGCGCCAAGCCAAGTCTCGGCTCTCATGAGCGGCGTGATGACCAAGGTCGCAGTCTATGGCTTCATACGCGTTATTTTCGATCTGCTCGGTGAGCCGGCATGGTGGTCGGGCGTTGCCGTGCTTTTCCTTGGCGGCCTGACGGCGGTTCTCGGCATCCTCTACGCGCTGATGGAAAAGGACCTGAAGCGACTGCTTGCCTATAGCACCATTGAAAACATCGGCGTCATCTTCGTAAGCCTTGGTCTCGCGCTCGCTTTCAAGGCGAACGCCATGCCATCGGCTGCAGCGCTGGCGCTCACCGCCGCGCTGTTCCACGTCCTCAACCATTCCTTTTTCAAGAGCCTGCTGTTTTTCGGCGCGGGCGCCGTGCTGACGGCAACCGGAGAGCGGGATATGGAGAAGCTGGGCGGTCTCATCCACCGCATGCCCTTTACAAGTTTTGCCTCTCTCGTCGGTTGCGTCGCGATCTCGGCACTTCCACCCTTCAACGGCTTCGTCTCCGAATGGCTGGCCTTTCAGGCCATATTGCAGAGCCCCGATCTGCCACAATGGGGACTGAAGGTCATGGTGCCCGCCGTTGGCGGTCTGCTGGCGCTGTCAGCGGCACTGGCCGCGGCCTGCTTTGTAAAGGCGTTCGGGATTACATTCCTCGGCCGGCCACGCTCGGCCGCGGTGGAACTGGCGCATGAGGTCGACCGCTACTCGCTGGCGGCAATGTTCATTCTCGCTGCCCTTTGTCTCCTGGCCGGCATTCTGCCCGGTCTTGTGATAGACGGCCTCTCATCGGTGACACTGCCACTGATCGGCAGTCGGATGCCTGTGCAGATGGCCCAGCCCTGGCTGTCTATCGTGCCGATTGCAGCGAGCCGCAGTTCCTACAACGGCCTGTTGGTGTTCCTGTTCATCGCCTTTTCCGCATCCGCTGCGGCATATGTGATCCATCGCTTTGCATCACATGCACTCCGTCGGGGTCCCGCCTGGGCTTGTGGCTTCCCGGATGTGGTCCCGAGCTCGCAGTACACGGCCGTCAGCTTCGCGCAGCCTATCCGCCGCGTCTTCGGCACGTTCGTATTCCGTGCAAGGGAAACCATCGAAATGCCGGCACCTGGCGAGACCGGTCCGGCTCGTCTGAATGTCGAAATGCATGATGTGATCTGGGAGACGCTGTACCTGCCTATCGGCCGGGCCCTCGACTTTGCGACCGACCACCTCAACCATCTGCAGTTCCTGACGATCAGGCGCTACCTGACCCTCGTCTTTCTCTTTCTCATTGTCCTGCTCCTGGTGCTCGCACTATGGCCGTGATTCTCGAGTTGGCCGTTCAAGGCGCGCAGATGGCGCTGGTGCTTTTGCTGGCGCCGCTCCTGACCGGATTCGTGCGCAAGGTGAAGGCACGGCTCTTGCGCCGCCAGGGTCCTTCCCTGATCCAACCTTACCGCGATCTCTTGCGGCTGATGCGCAAGGAAGTCGTTCTGGCGGACAACGCATCCTGGCTGTTTCGCGTGACGCCCTATCTGATCTTTGCCACCACCTGGGTCGGCGCGGCGCTCATCCCGACATTCGCCGCCGGCCTCACATTCAGTTGGACCGCCGATCTCATAGCCATTGTCGCACTGCTGGGAAGCGCCCGGTTCTTCCTGGCGCTGGCAGGCATGGACGTCGGCACGAGCTTCGGCGGCATCGGCTCGAGCCGCGAGGTGATGATCGCTTCGCTGGCCGAACCCGCCATGCTGCTCATCGTGTTCAGCCTGGCGCTCGTCGCGGGTGCTACGCAACTCTCAACGGTCGCCGCCTTCATGGGGTCACCGGAGGTTGGCTTGCGGGTGTCGCTCGGGATGTCGCTCATCGCCCTCGTGATGGTGGCGATCGCCGAAAACGCCCGCATACCCGTGGACAACCCATCGACCCACCTGGAACTCACCATGGTTCATGAGGCGATGGTGCTGGAATATTCCGGTCGCCATCTGGCGATGATCGAGTTTGCCGCCTTCCTCAAGCTTCTGCTCTATGTGTCGCTGATTTCCTGCGTCTTCCTACCTTGGGGACTGGCGAGCGCCGGGGCAGGACTGGAATCCCTTGCTCCGGGTGTCGTCGCCTATGTCGGCAAGCTTGCCGTCTGTGGCGTTCTCCTCGCCGTGTTTGAGACTGCCATCGCCAAGATGCGCGTCTTCCGCGTCCCGGATTTCCTCGGGGCAGCGCTGATGCTGGCCCTGCTCGGCACGCTCCTGCTGTTCGTCTCACGGAGCCTCTGATGAACGGCCTCACCTTCGACATCGCTCACCTGCTCGCCGGCGGCCTGGTGCTGGTCAGTTTCATGATGCTGTATCAGGATCGCCTCTTTGCTCTGATCAACGTTTTTGCGCTTCATGCAATCGTGCTGGCCCTGTCCGTAGCTTGGCAGGCATACATTCAGGACGCGCATCATCTCTACGTCACGGCGGCAATCGCCCTCGTCTTCAAGGCGATCGTCATTCCTGTCGGGCTTCATCGCATCATTCAGCGGCTCGGCATCCATCGTGACGTCGAGACCGCCGTCGGCATCGGTACGACGATGCTTGCGGGGATAGGCCTGGTGACCCTGTCCATGGTCCTGATGCTGCGCGTCACTCCCGAGGCTGATCCCCTCGCCCGCGAGGACCTGGCTTTCGCGCTGTCCATCATTTTGCTGGGCCTGCTGGTGATGGTCACCCGCCGTAACGCCGTCAGCCAAGTTGTCGGATTCATGTCGCTCGAGAACGGTCTGGTTCTCGCCGCCACGGGGGCCAAGGGCATGCCTCTGGTCGTCGAGATCAGTGTCGCCTTCTCGATCCTTATCGCCTTCATCGTCATCGGAGTCTTCCTGTTCCGCATTCGCGAGAGGTTCGACTCGGTGGATGTCGGCGCGCTCGACGACTACAGGGGAGAACACCGTTGACCGCGTTTTCCCTCGATGCGGTGGCCGCCATTTTGCTGATACCGGTCTTCGCGGCCGCACTTCTGGCGGCGCTGCCGAAATACCGGATATCGGCGGGCGTCAATGTCGCGGCGAGCTTGCTGACCTTCCTCGCCGCACTGTCGCTTCTTGTCACCGACCGCCCGCAGCCTGGGCAGTATCTGCTCGTCGACGATCTCAACATCGTCTTCATCGTGCTCAACACATTCGTCGGCTTCACCACCAGCGTCTTCAGCGCTTCCTACATTGCCCACGAACTGGAGAGCGGGCGGCTGACAGTCCCGAACTTGCGGTTTTATCACGCAATGTACCAGGTCATGATGTTCGGCATGAACCTGGCGTTCGTGTCGAACAATATTGGCTTGATGTGGGTGGCGGTGGAGCTTGCCACGCTGACCACCGTGCTCATGGTCGGCATCTACCGCACGCACGAAGCGCTGGAGGCGGCCTGGAAATATTTCATTCTGGGCAGCGTCGGCATCGCGCTCGCACTGTTCGGCACCATCCTCGTTTACATGGCTGCACAGCCGGTTGTTGGCGAGGGGACGAATGCGATGGTCTGGACGGTGCTCATCGCTCACGCCGCGCGCTTCGATCCGGCTCTGCTCAATGTCGCCTTCATCTTTCTGCTGCTCGGCTACGGGACGAAGGTCGGCCTTGCGCCCTTACATGCCTGGCTGCCAGACGCGCATGCTGAGGGTCCAACGCCGATTTCCGCAGTGCTGTCGGGCTTGCTGTTAAACGTCGCACTCTATGCCGTGCTGCGCTTCAAGCTATTGCTCGCGGCAAGCCCGGAAGCGATCGCACCTGGGCCATTGATGATCACGATGGGACTGACGTCGCTTGTCTTCGCGGCCTTCATGCTCTACCGCCGCCGCGACATCAAACGCCTGTTCGCGTACTCCTCGATCGAGCACATGGGCATCATCGTGTTCGCCTTCGGCATAGGAGGCCCGCTCGCCAATTTTGCCGGGCTGCTGCACATGGTCATGCACAGCCTGACCAAGTCGGCGATCTTTTTCACGGTCGGCCACATTGCCCAGGTCAAGGGGACACAGAACATCGCCGAAATCCGGGGACTGACGGAAACACATCCTGCCCTTGGCTGGGCGCTCGTCATCGGCGTCGTTGCCATTGCCGGCCTCCCTCCGCTCGGTATCTTCATGAGCGAATTCCTGGTCGTGAGTTCGACATTTGCAAGACACCCTCTTTTGGCGATGCCGTTGGTTTTCGGGATTCTGCTCGCTTTCGGCGCCCTGCTGCTTCGACTGACCGGCGTCGCTTTCGGCGAACCGCGCGGCAGCACTGCACCCGCCGAGGCGTCCTACATTCCGATGTATTCCCACTTGGCGTTGGTGTTTGCCGCCGGCATCTATCTGCCGCCACCGCTGGTCACATGGTTCCAGCACGTCGCAAGTATCCTGGGGTGAGCAGAGGAGAGAAAGAGCATGCCCGCGCTGATCGACCTCATCCTTGCTGGCCAACGTGTCGAAAATCATTTCCCGTGGTCGCGCGCCGTGGTGACTCCGAAAAAATGGGGCTTTGCCGTCGAGCAACTGGCCGAGGGCCACTGGAGCTTGCTCGGCCTATGGGGTGAGCCAGGCGCCGTCCACATGGCACTTCTCGATGAAAGCGCCGGGGACATCGGCGTCGTCAGCCTGGAATGCCCCAGTGGCCGCTACCCATCGGTCGGCCGGCTGCATCCGCCCGCATTGCGGCTCGAACGTGCGGCTGCTGACCTGTTCGGGCTCCTGCCACAAGGCGCGCCTGATATGAGACGGTGGCTTGATCATGGCCACTGGGGTGTCAGCTATCCGTTGAGTACCCGCGTCCGGACGTCTGCTGCGACTGCCTTCCCGTACAGTTTCCTGCCTGCCGAGGGGGAGAGCCTGCATCAGATCCCGGTCGGGCCCGTGCATGCCGGCATCATCGAGCCGGGCCATTTCCGGTTCACGGCGAGCGGTGAAACGGTCGTCCGGCTGGAGCAGCGCCTCGGATACGCGCACAAGGGTATAGAAGGCCTGATGGCGGGGTCCGACATCGACCGTGCAGCCAAATTGGCGGGCAGAACCTCTGGCGACAGTACCGTGGCATACTCCCTCGCTTTTGCCCGCGCGGTCGAGGCGGCGCTGGGTGTCCAGGTTCCCCCACGCGCGGTCTGGCTGCGAGCGCTCATGGCCGAGTTGGAGCGCCTGGCCAATCATCTGGGCGACATCGGCGCTATCTGCAATGATGCCGCCTTCGCGCTCATGCATGCCCACTGTGGGGTGCTGCGTGAGCGCGTATTGCGGGCAAGCGATGCTGCCTTCGGTCATCGTTTGATGCGCGACTGCATCGTGCCCGGAGGCGTGGCAAGCTTCCTGAGCGATGAGGGCACGACAGCGCTCAGGTCCCTGATCGCAGAGATCAGGCAGCGGTTTCCCGCGCTGGTCGAACTCTACGACAACACGGCGTCGCTGCAGGATCGGACTGTCGCAACTGGCCGGCTGAAGGTGGAACTCGCTCGTCAATATCGCGCCGGAGGCTACGTTGGCCGGGCCTCCGGTCGGGACTTCGATGCCCGACGCAATCTCGCTTATCCACCCTATGGCGAACTCGCCTTCGATGTACCTCTCCTCCAGGAAGGCGATGTGAACGCCCGTGTATGGATTCGTATCCACGAGGTCGAACAGAGCCTGTCCCTGATCGAACAAGTCCTGCGACAGCTGCCAGACGGGCCGATCCGCGTCGATTTCGCGCAGACAAACCGATCGCATGAAGGCATGGCGCTCGTCGAAGGTTTCCGCGGCGATATTCTGGCCTGGCTGCGCATTGGCAAGGGCGGCTTGGTCGAGCGCTGTCACCTCCGTGATCCGTCATGGTTTCAATGGCCGCTCCTTGAAGCGGCGATCGAAGGAAACATCGTTGCCGACTTTCCGCTGTGCAACAAATCGTTCAACTGCTCTTATTCGGGCCATGATCTCTGAAGGCACGCTGTCATGCGCAAGCTTCTTTTCGAAAGCCTGATACGCCCCCCTCTCACCGAGCGTCCGCCGTTGGCAAGCAGCACGGCAGTCGACGAACTCGCACGCGCGCTCGATGGGGCTGCTCACAAACGATTGGGGCGAAGCCTGTCGATCCGGGCGGTCGATGCTGGTTCCTGCAACGGCTGCGAACTTGAGATGCACGCGCTGAACAACGCCTTCTATGACATCGAGCGTTTTGGGATCCGGTTCGTCGCATCACCGCGCCATGCCGATGTACTGCTCGTCACCGGGCCGGTCACAAAAAACATGCGCGAGGCATTGAAGCGGACCTACGACGCAACACCCAACCCAAAATGGGTGGTCGCACTGGGAGATTGCGCAGGCAATGGCGGCTGTTTCTCCGGCAGCTATGCGGTGGTGCGCGGAGTGTCCGAGGCCTTGCCTGTCGATCTGCACATTCCAGGTTGTCCGCCGCCGCCAATCGAAATTCTGAAAGGCCTGCTCGCCTTGCTTGAGGGCGTGAATTCCAAGACTGGTGCTGCCCGAAGGTGACTATGTAGAGGCTTTGCCAAGGTTGGCCTTGTCGCTGCATAGATCCAACCAATGCGTAGCCGTGAGTTTAAGGGCATCAGCCAACCTCTGTCCCAAAATTGGAAGGCGCTCGGCGGCGAGAACGGCTAAAACGCCTGCTTTTTTCGCCGGCAGCCCAGCGCTTTCGATCGAAGGGGAACCCGTTCCCTAGTCCGAAATGGTTACTTGCGCTGCAGCTAATGTAGTTACAATCTTGTGAAGTCGGAAGCTGCATGGGCCGGCTAGGCGCAGTTGTGTGCGTCAAGTTCTGCAAAATGGCGTGGCATTGCGGTGACGTCGGCGTGTCCGCCGCGCAGCCCCCGTGTTTAGCGGAGCGGCGGACACATGACGGT